>JALYUD010000031.1 GCA_030853905.1 Vulcanimicrobiota bacterium | reverse complement strand
TCGCGCCGGAGAGCCGGTAGTCCGCGATGACGTTGCGCCAGCCGACGATGCCCCAATCGGAGGTTTTCGTCGAAGTGCACCACACGAGTCCCTGATCATTGCGCTGCGAGAGTAGGTAGCGCGCTGCTTTACAGGCATTGGGATAGATCTGTTCGAGAAACGCGCGGTCGCCGGTCGCGTGGTAATGGTGCAGCCAGGCAAGAATCATCAGCGGCGTATTATCATTGACGTTGAGGCCGTAATCGGCCGTCTTCTCGTCGCGGATATCGTAGTACTCGACGATCATGCCGGAGGGCTCTTGCAGCCGCGCGTACGCCAGCAGCATCTCGCGCGCAACGCCGGGATACACGTAATCGGCACCGTAACCGAACCACGCCGTATCGCGTCCGACGCTGTTGTTTGAACGCGTTGGATCGTTGACGAAACACCAGCCGCTCTGCGGGCGCAGCATCGTGCGCAGCATGTTGGCCTTCGCCCACAGCACGCCACGGTTTAGTTCGGCATCGGGCGCCATCACCATCGAACGGCTGAGAATCTCGTCGTAGTACTTCTTCGTGCAGGCGAGCGCGTCGTCGGCGTCGGGAGCGGCGTCGTAATGCGCTTCGGCGTCGCGGCGCCCGGTGTGGGCGAAGGCGAAGGTATACCAGTAGTCGAGTGCAGCACCGGGCTCGAGCGCATGATCGTGCGCGAACACGCCGAGCGTATCTTGACCGGGTGGGGTGTCCGCCGTGCCGGCAAGTTCTCCCGGCGACGTCAGTGCGACTGCCTTGCCGTGATCGGTCGTCGTCTCGTAACTCGCCGGCGTATCCGAAACGCCCACCAGGCGCACGGCGTCGGGATTGCTCTGGTTCCAAGAGACGAAAGCGCGGCGCTTGCGGTCGTATGCGACCATGACATCGTGATCGGTCTCGCCGCGTAACTGACAGGTCGCGTACGAACTCAAATCGACCCGTTCGGTTCCGTCGTTGGAGAGACGCACGCGATAGTATGCAGCCGGCGTGCAGACGCGATCACCTTGCGGTTCGCTGTTGAGCACGAACAACGTTTCGTGAACGGCAACACCATTGGGCAGCGAATAGAAGTGCTCTTGGTGTTCGGGATGGATGACGAAATGGCCGGGCAGCGGCGCCAAGCGAGCTCTCGAACGCTCGTCCCAAAAGTGGATGACGAACGTGCCGAAGAGCGTCGCACCCGCATCGGGCGAGTACACCTTTTCAATAGCGCCGCTGGCCTTGATCGTGATGCAGATGCGCGGGGCGCCCAAGGTGCTGCCGACCGCCATCGCATCGTCGCTGACATGGTACGTCCCGACCCCCTCGCCCGTACCGATCGATTCAGCCGCATGCAACGACGCCGCGGCCGCGGTCGCGGCCACTAGCGACTCCCTTCCGATATAACGCGACAGCCGCTCGGCGCTTCTTTGCCGCCGCATCGTTGCTCGGCGCTCACATTGCCCTGAAATTCCGCTCCTCTCGCGCCGCGCGGCGCCGAAACACCGCTGTAACGTCGTGCATCGCCATATCGGAGCGAGGACACTACAACGAACCTGCTTGGCGAATCATCCCGCCGTCGACGAAAAACGTCGAGCCGGTCGAATACGACGCGGCATCGGAGGCGAGAAACGCGCACAACTCCGCGATCTCCTCGGGCTTGCCCATGCGGCGCAGCGGGATCTCGTCGAGCAACGTCTTCATCTCGCGCGGGTTGGCTTTGAGCGGCGCATCCATCGGCGTGTCGACGGCGCCCGGCGCGATATTGTTGACGAGGATGCCGTGGGCGGCCAGTTCGACGGCGCTGGTGCGCATCAACATCCGTAAGCCGCCCTTGGCGGCGCAGTACGCGGCGTTGGTCGGCATCGGCAGATCTTCGTGAACCGACGAGATGTTGATGATGCGGCCGCCGCCGCCTTGCGCGATCATTTGCTTTGCCGCCCGCTGCGCGCACAGGAACGGTCCGGTCAGGTTGACGGCGAGGGTCTTGTCCCACTCGTCTTTTGGCACGTCGACGAAGGCGAATTTCTTCTCGATCCCGGCGTTGTTGACGAGCACGTCGAGCCGCTCGTAGCGCTTGACCGTTTCGTCGACGAGCATCGCAACCTGCTCGGGATCGCTCACGTCGGCCGCGACCGCGAACGCTTGGCCGCCGACCGTCTCGATCGCCGAGACCAGCGCCTTGGCCGGGTCGCTGTTACCGACATAGTCGATCACGACCTTGGCGCCGTCGCGCGCGAACCGCGTCGCGATCGCCCGCCCGATACCGGTCGCTGCGCCGGTGACGATCGCCACTTTATGTTCCAGATTCATCGCACACTCGTTATGTCGGAAGGGAAGAAAAGACTCAAGCCCCAGTCAATCGCAACGCGCGCCTTGCGCTGCAAACCGGGGAGCTGGGAGAGATAATACCCGCGCCACAAAAACCACGCCGGCAAGCCGCGCAAGGTAACCTTGTCACGTAGATCGGCGAGCCCTTCACGGCGCCCGATCGAGGCCATCATGCCGAGCGTCTTGTATGCGAACGGCTTCGTCTTGCGCCCGCGCGCAGCCGCCAACATGTTGCGAGCCAGGAGCGGCGCTTCGCGCACCGCGTGCTGCGCGGTTTGCGGATAGAATCCGCCGCCCGGTTTGGGAACCTGCGCGCAGTCGCCGAGCGCCCACACGCCGCTTCGCTTCGGTACCGAAAGATCCGGGCTTACGACGATCGCGCCATGCTTCGAATGGTCGAGATCGAGCTCGCCGACGAGTCGCGACGTCGTGATGCCGGCACTCCACACGATCGTTTTGGACTCGTAACGCTTCCCCGAAGCCAGGGTCAGGCCGCCGCCGTCGACCGCTGCCGCATTGTCGTCGAACACAATCTCGACGCCGCGCTGGGCCAGCATCGTCGCCGCGCTCGCGCCGAGCGACGCCGGCAGTTGCGGTAAGAGCGTCGAGCCGCCCGCGATCAAAATCACACGGAGCTCGCCCGCCTCGAACCGCGGATAGAAGTGGGCGACCGAGCGGAGGAAGCCGAGCATTTCGCCCGCGGCCTCGACGCCCGTGAACCCGCCGCCGACGAAGACGAAGGTTAGGTAACGTTTTCGTTCCTGCTCATCGGAGAGCGTGGCGACCGCTTCCAGCGCGCAGATCGTCTCGCGCCGTAGCGCTATCGCGTCGTCCATCGTTTTGAGCGGGAAGGTGTGCGCCTCGGCCCCCGGGACACCGTGCGTGGACGTTTTAGCGCCCAGCGCAACGACTAGCTGATCGTAGGACAGTTCCGTGCGGCGATCGGTTTTCGTATTGTGTACCGTAACGGCGCGGCGCTCGAAATCGACGCCTTCGACCTCGCCCAGTTCTAAGCGCACCTTGCGCAGCAGCGCGCGCAACGGCGGCGCGATATGGCGCGGCTCGATCGCGCCGCTCGACACTTCGGGCAGCATCGGCGTGAACAGCATGTAGTTCTCGCGATTGACAAGCGTAACGTCGAGTTCGTTCGGCCGCGCCCGGCGTTCCAAATGACGTGCAACGGTTGCGCCGGCAAAACCGGCGCCCAAGATCACGACCCGTTGCGGCATGGCAAAGCCCTGTGCGGCATGCTACGGCCCTACCCAAGCGGGCCAAAGATAACACGCTTCGCGCAGATTACTCCGCGCTCGCCGGTTCCCGCCGGCCCTCACCGTAGTACGCGATCAGACGGCATCGAATCGGCGTCCCATCATTTGCGCTGTTTCCATGATGGCCGGATGGTCGGTCAAAGTTCCTCGGTACCGCCCGTACGGCTATGCCCAGAGAACGCCGCGCGGATTACTCGGAGCGGCGTTCACGCTATAGAACAGGACGCGATGAACCCTCCCGCGATCAGAGGATTAGGTGTACGTCGCCGAATTCGTGCCAGAGGTAGCGTTCGCGTAGCGCCGCTTCGTAGGCCTGACGCAGTTCGTCGTCCCGGAGGAACGCACGGGCGAGCTGCAGGTGGCTGGCGCGTGGTTCGTGCAGGCCGGTCAGCACGGCGTCGACGATGCGAGGCGGGCGTTCGGGTGTAACCAGAAGATCGCTCCAGCCTTGCGAGGCGATCAGGCTGTGTTCTCGAGCGGCGCTTTCCAAGGCACGAACGGTGCTCGTTCCGATCGCAATCACGCGTCCGCCCGCGGATCGCGCGGCCTCGATCGCGCGCACAGTCCGCTGCGGCACCGCATATCGTTCCGGCGCGGGCGGCTCGTGCGCCTCGGCGTTCGATACGCCGCAATGCAAGGTGATTGTGGCGAGGCCGATGCCGCGTGCGCGCAGCGCCGAAAGCGTCCGGGTTACGAACGGGCGACCTGCCGACGGTAACTCCGCCGAGCCCGGCTCGCGCGCGAAGATCGTTTGATATGCCGACAGCGGAATCCCCGCTGCGCCATAGCCGTAGCGGATCGGCGCGCCATTTCGCGCCAGATACGCGAGCATGTCGGCGCCCGCGAAGAGCGTGGCGTACCACAACCGTTCGTGCGGCGGAGCGACCCGTTCGAGCACCGTAAGATGCGCGTCGGCCGCGAGATGCAAACGTTCCCCGCGGCTGACGGGACCGCGCGGTTCGACGATCCAGAGCGAGCCCGCGACTTGCGTCGAGAGGTGAAGCTCGACCTTCTGTCCATCGGCGGTCAGCGCTGCAAGCGAGGCGGGTAAGGTCGCCGAATCATTGGCGACCAGCAGATCGCCGCGCTGCAGATACGCTGGCAGATCGCTGAACGTCGCATGCTCGACGTCCCCGTTGCGCGAAACCAACAAGCGGACGCCGTCGCGGCTCGAACCGCGTTCCTCGGCCGGCACGCGCGCCTCGAGTTCGGATGGTAACGTAAAATTGAAACCATTTGGGGACGCGGCGAGCAGTGCGCTCACCCGCTCACCAGCGTTTGTTCTTGCAATTCGACGCGCAAAAAGCCGCCGCGCGGACGGGCGATCGCGTCCAGCAAGGCGGGCGCCACCGCAGCGGGGTTGGGAAGCGACGAGAGATCCTCGTCCGGCTCGGCGTCGCGGTGCATTGCCGTCTGCATGTTGCCGGGATCGGCGACGATCACGCTGACGCCGCTTCCTTCCAGTTCCGCGGACAACGTGCGGGAAACGTGTTCGAGTGCGGCTTTGCTCGCGCCGTAACCGCCCCAGCCCGCGTAGGCATTCTGGGCGGCATCGGAAGTGACATTGACGATCGTGCCGTTCGTCCGGCGTAGCAATGGCAGCGCGTGCTGGATCAGATGCAGCGGCGCGAAGACGTTCGTCACGAAGAGCGCATGGAAGGTGTCGCGTCCGAGACGCTCGAGTGCCGGCATCGGGGAGGCACCGAGCGTCGAGGCGTTATTGACGACCAGGTCAATGCGGCCGAAAGCTTGTTGCGCCGCTGCGACGAGACCATGCACGTGCGCAGCGTCCGCGACGTCACCAGCGAGCGCGACGACGGAGCCGGTCCCGCGCAACCGCCGCGCAGCGTCGTCGAGCGCATCGCCATGGCGCGCGGTGACGATCAAGTTCAGCCCGCGCTGTGCGAGTAGCTCGGAAACGGCGCGGCCGAAGCCCTGCGAAGCGCCCGTCACGATTGCGACGTGCCCGGGCTCGAACCATTGCGTGTTCTCCATGGCGATATCGTAGCGCCGAATCAGGCCGCGCGCACCGGACGCCGGTACCGCGTTGCCCCTGTCCGAATGGGCGGGAGCAGAACGTTAGATCACAACAAGCCGCGGGCTTGCGCGATGACGACCGCTTGGGCCCGATTGCTTGCGCCCAAGCGGCCCAAGAGTTCGCCGACGTGAAACTTGACGGTTCGCTCGGCGATGTTCAGCCGCTGCGCGATCGCTTTATTGCTCAACCCTTGGGCGACCAGTGTGAGGATTTCGCGTTCGCGCGCAGTGACGCGCAGGCGGCGCGGAAGGCGCAGGGCGTCTGCGAGTTGCGCGGCGACTTCGGGCGCCAGATGCGACCGGCCGTCCGCCGCCGCACGGATCGCCGCGATCAATTCGTCGCTGGGCGTTCCCTTGAGAACGTAGGCGGCGGCGCCACGCTCCAGCGCCGTCGCGATCCGTTCCTCGCCGCCGTATGCCGTGAACACGACGACGTGCGCCCTACTCGCGCCGAGTTCGACGATGATATCGAGTCCGCTGCGATCGGAGAGTTCCAAATCGAGAACGACGACGTGGGGACGTTCGCGCGCCGCCAGTTCAACCGCGGCCGCGGCGGTCGAGCCGGTGCCGACGACGCGGATATCGCTCGTGTCCCCGAGCGTCGCGACGATGCCGTCGCGAACGATCGGATGATCGTCGACAACAACGACGTCGATCATCGCTCGGCGCCGATCCGTCGTCGCGGGCAACCGCCGTCGATGACAAGGACGACGATCACCGCTCAGCGCCCACCCGTCTCCCCGGCAATGGATCACGCTGCGTGCGCAGGCGCTTAGCGGGCGAATTTGCGGAGGCTGTCAGCGGTATCGTTACGTCGATCGCGGTACCGCGCGCGGTGCTCGAGATCGTAAAACTTCCGCCCAGCCGCTCGGCCCGCTCGTTCATGCCGAGCAGGCCGTAGCGGTCGGCGTGCGGCTGATTAGTGTCGAAACCGCTGCCGTCATCGAAAATGCGGAGCCCAACCGCGCGGTCGTCGCTCGTCAGTTGCACGCGTACGCGTTGCGCGTCGGCGTGCCGCGAAACGTTGGCGAGCGCCTCGTTCGCGATGTGATGGAGTTCGACTTCGATCGCGTGCGGCAGTGCGGCCGTCGACTTCGCTTCCACGGTCGCGCGGATGCCGCTCTCGGAGGTGAAGCGATGGGCCAGGGATGCGAGTGCGGCCGCGAGCGGCTTCCCGTGCAGCGGATCGGCCCTCAAAGCAACGATCGAATCGCGCGTATCCCGGAGCGATTGGCGCGTCACCGCGAGCGCCGTGTCGAGAGCCTTCCGCGCCGCAGCGGGATCTGCCGTCAGGTGGCGCGCGGCGCGCTCGAGCTGCAGGCCTACGGCGGTCAGATCTTGCGCTAACGTGTCGTGGATGTCACGCGCCAGCATCGCGCGTTCATCGGAGCGAGCCGCGAGCGTGGCTGCGTCTGCCAGGTTCCCCCGTTCGATCGCGAGGCCCACGATCGCGCCGACCGTCCCGAGCAGTTGCAAGCGGCGCTTCGAGAGCGGACGCCAGGCCTGTCCTGTCAGGTTCATGATGCCCAAGCGCCGCTGCGCGAAACGCAAGGCGACGCTCGCGTGATAGCGCATGCCGCCGGTCAATTGCGGCGCATTCCCGACCGAACGTAACCGGCTGCACGCAACGATGTCGACGTTTTTGCTCTCGAGTGCGCCGGAGGTAAACGATTCCATGCACCAGCAAGGTTCGGCGGTCATCTCGACGGGGCGCCGCAGCAGCGGCGGCAGATTGAGCGCTGCGGCCAGATAAAAGCGTCCCGTTTCGGGATCGAGCAGCCAGATCCAACCGGTTTCGAGGTTGAGGCGACGCCCGACGATCTCCAAGACGCGGTCGAGCCCCTCATCGATTGCCGCCGAGGCGAGTTCCGCGTCGACTGCCGCTGCGTCGCGTCGCTCATCTACGTCGAACGGCGCATCGGGCCGGCGTTCGTTCTCGCGTCGGCCGGCCCGCACGCCGGCGTCGGACGGCCTTCCCGAACTTCCGAGGGTCGTTGCAATCGCTTCAAGGAGCGCGAGGTCGTCGGCATTCGTCACGAGCAATCAGCAGCGTCTTCGCGCTCGGCCGCGTCCATATCCGCTTCTCCCGATCTGCGGCTCGGCGAACTCGTCGCCTTTCACAACCACAAAGCGCGTCAGCGCCTGGGGAAGCGACGCAACAGCGCAGCGAGTTCGTCGGCCGAATCGAGCACGTCGAAACGCAGATCGTAACAACGCGTTTCGGCCGGTTCGAGGAACGGTAAGGTGCCTCGTTTACCGGCTTCGACCCGCCCTTGGATCGTCGGACAGTTTGCCGGTTCCATTCCCATGACGTAGGTTCCGTAGCCGAGCATGCGCCAGGTGAAGAGCGCGGG
>JALYUD010000016.1 GCA_030853905.1 Vulcanimicrobiota bacterium | reverse complement strand
GCGCGTTCGGAGAAGCGCCTCATGCGTCGCGTCATAGCCTCCGAATTGATCGATGCGCCCGACGTCGATCCGCTCGAACTGGCGGGAAACTTTACCGACATCGAACTTGCCAACCGGCGGTTCGGCGGCATCGGTCCGGTCATCACGGCCGTTTTCGAGCACGACGCCGCGTGGCTGCTCGACGTCGGCTGCGGCAGCGGCGACGTGGCGCGGGCGTTGCTCGGTGAAGCTCGTTCGCGCGGGCGGCGCCTCGAAATCGTCGCACTCGACGTAAGCGATTCCGTGCTCGCGATCGCGCGCGAGCGCACCGGGGAAGAGCCGCTGCTGCGCTTCGTACGCGGCGACGCTCGCGTGCTGCCCTTTCCTGACGCGGCCTTCGATGTCGCGACGTGCAATCTGACCATGCACCACTTCGACGAGGACGCGGCGGTCGAAGTGTTGCGTGAACTACGCCGGGTGGCGCGCCTGACCCCGATCGTCTGCGATCTCGCACGTTCGCGCCTGGGATACGTCGGCGCGTCGCTGTTCGCGACATTCTTGGCGAAGAACCGGCTGACGAAGCACGACGGCCCTCTGTCGGTGCGCCGCGCGTACTCGGCCCAGGAGCTGGCGGGGCTCGCGAACATGGCGGGCTGGGTGCGGCCACGCGTCCGAAGCAGTTCGTATTTTCGTTTAGTAATGAATGATGCGGGCTAGTGTGCCGAACGGGCAACGTGTTTGAGGAGCGTTGCACCGGCGAACGTGTCTGAGGCCGTCGTCGTCGGCGGCGGTCCTGCCGGCTCGTCGTGCGCGCTTGCTCTGGCGCGCGCCGGGGTTGCTGTGACACTGATCGAACGGCAACACTTCCCGCGGCGCAAGGTGTGCGGCGAGTATTTGAGTGTGGGTGCGCTCGACGAACTCGATGCGCTCGGACTCTTTGCACTCGTCGCTGCGGCCGGAGGAAGGCTGCGCGGCGTACGTATCGCGCCGCCCGGTAGCGCGCCGCTCGAGCTCCCTTTCCCGACAAACGCATTGGCTTGCGAGCGCTCCGTTCTCGATGCCGTGCTCCTCGACGCCGCGCGAAAGGCAGGCGTCGTCGTCGTGCAAGCGCACGCGGTCGGTGTTACCTTCGAAGGTGATCGTGCCGCCGGTATCGTGACGCGGGACGGGAATGGAGAGCGTGGAACGGTTGCGGCACGTTTCGTCATCGGTGCGGACGGCGCCGGTTCGCTCGTTGCTCGCAAGCTCGGGCTGGTGCGGCGAAGCGCAGGGTCGCGGCGCTTTGCGCTCGGTGGTCACTATCGCGGCTTGGGCAGTTTTGATGGATGCGTCGAAATGTACGTCGGCCGCGATGCCTACGTCGCGCTCAATCCGCTCGATGAGGAGCGCTGCAATGCGATGATCGTCGTATCGGAGCGTGATGTCGCTCAGTGGGCGCGTCCCGTCGATACGACCATGGCGGAACGAGCCCGAGCGCTCAGCGGCGGCCGCCGCTCGTTTGCGAATGCCCGCCGAATCGGCGCACGGGTCTGTGTCGGCCCGCTCGCTTTTCGGGTGCGCGCCGTTACGCGTCCCGGCGCGCTGCTGGTCGGTGATGCCGCCGGCTTTCTCGATCCGTTCACGGGACAAGGCGTGCTTCTGGCCCTGCGCGGTGCCCGTTGCGCGAGCGAAGCGATCCTGGCCTCGCTGCGGCGACGCGGCTCCGAAAGGACCGCCATGGCAACGTACGCCGCGCAACGTGAGCGAGATCTTCGGCTGCGCCGGCGCCTGAGCCGGCTTGTCGATCTTCTCGTCGACGTGCCGTTTCTGTCGCGGCGTAGCGCACAGCGGCTGCGCGCTCGCCCCGAACTGGCGGCGACCCTGCTCGGCGCACTCGCTGGCGGCATCGCGCCCGAGCGCGCGCTCCGTCCCGCCTTTCTCGGAGGGCTACTCTTGTGAAGAAAGCGATGCGAACGCGCAGCGAAATCGCAATCGCTTCGCCGGCGGCGACGATCTTCGGGTTTGCCTCTGCGACGGACCGTTGGCCGGAACTGTTGCCGCATTATCGCTCCGTGCGCGTGCTCGCGCAACACGACGCGTGCCGCACCGTGGCGATGGCGGCTTGGCGCGGACCGATTCCCATCTCGTGGGTCGCCGAACAAACCGACGATCCGCTGACGCCGTCGATCCGCTTCCGCCACGTCGCCGGGGCGACGCGCGGCATGGAGGTCCTGTGGAGCTTTGTGCCGTTTCTCGGCGGCACGCGGGTGACGATCGACCACCGCCTGGAGTTCGCCTTTCCGCTGGGGAGCGATTGGCTCGCCGAGCACGTGATCGGGAAATTCTTCATCGAGCACGTCGCGCGCCAAACGCTCGCGCGCATGAAGGTCCTCGCGGAAGCGGCGCGTTGAACGGCGCGTCGCTACATCGCGTCGTCGTCACCGGCATCGGGATCGTCTCACCGATCGGTATCGGCATTGGTGCGTTCTGGGAGGGTACGTTACGCGGCGACGTCGGGGTGCGGACCGTCACCCGCTTCGATCCAAGTGCGTTCGGTTCGCAGGTCGCTGCCCAAGCCGACGCTTTCGACGCTCGTGATTTTCTTTCAAGCCGCAGCATCGCCCGCACCGAACGCTTCGGGCAGCTTGCGATCGCCGCATCAAAACTGGCGCTCGACGATTCCGGGTTTTGTCCCGACGGTGCGCGGGACGAGGTCGGCGTGTACATCGGGTCGGCACTGGGCGGCCTCGCCTTTGCCGAAGAACAGCACGCTGCGTACCGGGAACGCGGCCTCAAAGCCGTTCGTCCGCTGCTCGCAATTTCGGTCTTCGGCGGCGCGTCGACGACGAACGTCGCGCTCGCTTTCGATCTGCGCGGGCCCAACGTCAGTAACGGCAACTCGTGCGCTGCGGGCACGGTCGCTCTCGGAGAAGCGTTTCGCGCGGTCGCGCGCGGCGATGCGCGAGCTGCCCTCGCAGGGGGTGCGGAGGCGCCGCTTTCGCCGCTCATCTTCGGGGCCTTCGCCACGATCGGCGCGATGTCGGAGCGCAACGATGAGCCGCAACGCGCCAGCCGCCCGTTCGATCGCGACCGTGACGGCTTCGTCATGTCCGAGGGTGCCGGCATGTTCGTGCTCGAGCGTTACGACGACGCGCGAGCGCGCGGCGCACGCATCTACGGCGAAATCGGAGGCTTCGGTTTGACGGTCGACGCGTATCACATGACGGCGCCGCAACCCCAAGGCCGCGACGCAGCGCTAGCCATCCGTAAAGCACTGGCGGAAGCGCACGTATCACCGGACGAACTCGAACTGGTCGACGCGCACGGTTCGGCGAGCCGCCTCAACGACATGACCGAAACGCTCGCGCTCAAACGCGCGCTCGGCGCCGCTGCCCAGCGTGTTCCGGTGCTCGCGACCAAAGGGCAGCACGGCCACGCCCTCGGCGCGACCGGCGCCTGGGAAGCGGCACTGTCGCTGCTGGCAATCCATGAGGGCGAGGTACCGCGTACGGTCAACCTCGACAACGCCGACCCGGCTTGCGACCTCAATTACGTGCGGGAGCCGCGTGCGCTTGCACCGCGGGTCGTGCTTTCGAACAGTACCGGTTTCGGCGGTATAAACGCCGCGCTGGTGCTGCGCAGCGTCGAGGAGTGAGCGGGCCGCGAGTGGACGGGCTGCGCGCAGCGGTGAGCGCGTCGCCGGGCGACGTCGCCTGGTGAGGGAGCCGCTCGGCGCGCCCCAGTCGAGCATGCCTGTGCGCGCGCGGGAAGCAACGAAGATTTACGCGCCGAGCGGAGCAGAGCCCGTGCGCGCCCTCGATCGCGTTTCACTCGGCGTCGCGGCCGGTGAAATGGTGGCGCTCGTCGGGCCGAGCGGCTGCGGAAAAAGTACGTTGCTGAACTTGGTCGGGTGCGTCGATCTGCCGACGTCGGGAACGATTGAAGTCGCCGGAGCTGCGACGTCGTCGTTACGCGATAACGCGTTGACGCGGTTGCGGCGCGAGTCGGTCGGCACGGTCTTTCAGTTCTTCAACCTCTTGCCGGCGATGACGATCGGCGAGAACGTCGCGTTGCCTTTGATCCTGCAGCGCCGCCCGCGCGACGAGATCGCCACGCGCGTGCGGGCCGCGCTCGATTCCGTCGACATCGCCGACAAAGCCGGCGCCTACCCGAGCCAAGTTTCCGGCGGCCAAATGCAACGCGCGGCAATCGCCCGAGCCACGATTCACGACCCCGCGATCGTGCTCGCCGACGAACCGACCGGCAATCTCGACTCGCACAACGGCGCAGCGGTCTTACGCCTCCTGCGCGAGTTCGCCTCAAGGGGGCAAGCGATCCTGATGGCTACCCACGCAATTGAGGCGACCGCAGCCTGCGACCGCATCATCCGCATGCAAGACGGCCGCATCGTCGCGTGAGCGTCTTGACAAACGATTGGTTTCTTAGGTGCGCGCATTAGCCCAAGCGTGCGAGCAGGTCGCTGACCTCGTCGTCATCGACTTGTTGAAAAGCTCCGTACCAGCGACCGATGCTGTGAAGTGGCGACGGCGTCAACGCGCAGACGACGTCGTCGGCTTCGGCTTTTAGGTTGCGGCACGTTTCCGCCGGGGCGACCGGGACAGCCACCACGATCTTGGCGGGCGCGTGCGTACGAGCGGCAACGATGGCGACACGCATCGATGAGCCGGTCGCCAAGCCGTCGTCGACCAAGATGAGCGTGCGGTCGCGAAGTTGCGGTGGCGGACGGCCGCCGCGATACAGCCGCTCCCGCCTTTCGAGTTCGTGCTGCTCGCGAGCCGCCACGTGGTCGACGACTTGCTCGGAGATGCCAAGGCGTTCGATCGCATCGGGGTTGAGAACCCGCACTCCGGCAGCGATTGCCCCCATCGCCAGTTCTTCGTGGCCGGGGACGCCGAGCTTGCGAACCAGCAGCACGTCGAGCGGGACGTTGAGCGCGCGTGCAATCTCGTAGCCGACCGGCACGCCGCCGCGCGGCAAAGCGAGCACGATAACACCGGGGTGCTTCGCATAAGGACGGAGGCTGCGAGCCAACGTTACGCCCGCAGCTCGCCGATCGGCAAACACTATCGATCTCATTCCCGCGCAGGGCACCGTCTCGATTCCCGACCGTCCATTATTGGACTGCCAGGACATCAGCGGCACAAAGCAGACCATGGGCGGACGTGGCGACGATGGCGCTCTTTCGCGGGTTGGTACTCGGACACATCCGCGCTAACCGGCTGCGCGCGCTGGTTACGCTCGGAGCGGTAGCGCTCGGCGTCGCCATCGCGCTTGCGATCTCGCTCGCCAATGCGACCGCGGTCGCGTCGTTCGCTTCGAGCGTCAACGTCGTTGCCGATCACGTAAACCTGCAGGTCCTCGGGGTCGGTCGCGGGTTCGACGAGCGCGCGCTGCTGCAGGTGCAGAATGTTCCCGGCGTGACCGACGCGAGCCCCGCGATCGAGGGTTCGATCGTCGTCGGGGCGCGGCCGGGCGATCCGTTCTCGGGCGAAATCTTGCGCGTGCTCGGCTTCGATCTGCTGCGGCCGCTGCCGCGCGATGCGAACGCGAGCGGCGCAACGCCGGGAGAATTCGATGCGAACGCGGAGAATGGAGCCGGTCTGTACACGCTCGTCGACGGACGCGGCATCTTCGTGTCGCAACGTGTCGCGGCGCATTATCGCTTGCGCGTCGGCAGCACGTTCCAAGCGCTCGCCGGTGACAAGCCGGTTCGCTTTCGCGTCGCGGGCATCGTGCCGGCCGGCACGCCGGGGATCGATTCGAGCGTCGTGTTCGTCGACATCGCTACCGCCCAAGAAGCCTTTGGAAAGATCGGACTGCTCGACCGGATCGATCTGATCGTCGATCCGAAGCGACTGCCGGCCGTGCGGGAAGCCGTCGCTGCCGTTCTTCCGTCCGGCGCGCGCGCGATCGAGCCGCGGGTGCGCACGAGCGAGATCGAACGGATGTTGCGCAGCTTTCAGCTCAACCTCGCGGCACTGTCGTACATCGCGTTGCTCGTCGGCATGTACCTGATCTACAACGCCGTTGCGATCTCCGTCGTGCAGCGGCGTCCGGAGGTCGGCACGTTGCGCGCCCTCGGCACGTCGCGCGCGCAGATCTTCGCGACGTTTCTGGCCGAAGGTGCGCTCTTCGGCATCGCGGGCTCGCTGCTCGGGCTGGGCCTCGGCAGCGTGCTCGCGCGGTTTTCCGTCAGTGCGGTTTCGCGGACCGTCGACACGCTCTACGTCGCCTCTCACGCCGACCGCGTCGTTTACGATCCACGCGTGCTGCTCGAAGCGTTCCTCGCCGGCACGGTGCTCGCGACCGCTTCGGCGCTCGTTCCGGCGCTCGAGGCCGCCGCAACGGCGCCTGCGCTGACGATGCGTGCCGGCGGTTTCGAAGAACGGCGCTCTCGGCC
>JALYUD010000014.1 GCA_030853905.1 Vulcanimicrobiota bacterium | reverse complement strand
CTGGTCGCGCGGCAACGAGGTCGTGATGGTTGCGTTCGATCGCTGGTGGGGCGGCAAACCGAAGCTGCGCCGCATCATCTTCAAGGTCATCCCGAACGTCAATACCGCGCTCGAGCAACTGCGGACGCACGAACTCGACGCGGACGTCCGCGCGCCGAACGATCGGCTCGGCCAGATCGCCGCGATGCCCGGCATCGCACTCGTGAATTATCCGACGACGACGTACGGACACTTCGATTACAACGTGCAGTCGCCGCTGCTTTCCGACGCACGGGTGCGCCGGGCCCTCACCCACGCGATCCCACTCGATGTGATGTGGGCGAAGGTCGACCACCGCAGCGGCCGCCGTGACTGGACGCCGGTCCCGAGTTTCAGTTGGGCCTATAATGCGAATACGCCGCGCTACCCGTACGACTTGCGTGCCGCCGCGCGTGGCCTCGACGCGGCCGGCTGGCGGGTGGGGTCCGATGGCCTGCGGCACAACGGGCCGCTGACGATGCGGCTACGCATGGCGGGCAACGTCGGAAATCCGGAACTCGATGCGCGCGTGCTGCTCATGCAAAGTTCGTTCAAGCAAATCGGTGTCGCTATCGAGTATTTCCGTTATCCGACGCCGACCTTGTTCGGCAGCTATGCGACGGGCGGCATCGTGGCGACGCGCAAATATGACGTGGCCTCCTACGCCTGGCAGCTCTCCCCTGAGCCGAATCTCGAAAATCAATACACCTGTACGAACATCTCGCCCAAAGGCCTCAACTACCTGGGCTATTGCAACCCGCGCTTCGACGCCTACGTCGACGACTCGCTCGTCACCTACGACCGCGCGCGGCGCAAACGCGATCTGCTCGCCGCCCAACGGATCCTCGGCAGCGACGAACCGACCGTCATCCTCTCACAGCGAACCGATCACATCGCCTATAACAACGACCTGACCGGCCTCGACCCATCCCCGGCAATGATCTTCTGGAACGCGCAAAATCTGGCGATGGGCCGACCGCCTGCGAGTAATTCGCGCTAGGAGCCAGCCGGCTTCGCCGCTCGTCCGCGGAGGTATGATAGCGACGACGCGCGGATCGGAAGGACCGAACGCAACAGATCCGGGGCGCTGTCGAATCGTTAGCGCGACCTTTCGGTGCCGTTCGCGGCCGGCCCGGACATGAACGCGGCCAGCTGCGCGCGCGAGTGAAGGCCGAACTTCAGGTAAATGGAGGCGACGTGCTTTTCGACGGTCTTGATGCTGATGATCAGCGTGTCGGCGATCTCGCGGTTCGTGCGGCCGTTTGCCACCAGATCGGCGACTTGCCGTTCTCGTTCGCTGAGCACTGTCGCTGTCGGTGTTGAGGCCGATGCGTCGCGGTTTGAGGGAGCGCGCCCGAGGCGGCGAAGATCGGCGACGGCGCCGCTACGCTGATAGTATGCCAGCGCTTCGTCGCCTCGCCCGCACAATTCGAGCGCCCGCGCTTCGTACAAGGGGTAGCCCAGCTGTCGAAATCGCTCGACCGCAGAAACCGCAAGCCGTTGCGCATCGCCGTTGCGGCCCCCTCGCGCCGCAACGAGCGCATCGAAGAGCGGTAACGTTGCCTGCATGACCACGTCGCCTTCGTGGGTAGCGGCCGCGGCGATGAGCGCACGAGCTCGCACGATCGTCGCCTCATCCCCGATCTCGGCGACGTAGAGCAGTTGCGCGAACTGTTCGAAGGCGCTGCCGATACGGGCAACGGTGCGGCCCGCGAGCACGCGCGCGTCGCCCAGACGACCGCGCGCGGCGAGCAGCGGCGCAACCAGTCCGCTCACGAGTGCGTATCCCGGCGGAACCGTGTCGGCGACCAAATCCTCGATGAGTTGGGCGTCGATGACTCGGTCGATCAGCGCGTCATCGGTCAGGCGCAAGCCGACGTACAGGGCGGCATTGGTGAAATACGCACGCGCGATGAAGTGATCGTGCGGCGTGCCCAGTTCGCGCTCGAGTTCGGCACGCGCAGCGCTCAACTCGCCATGCAATGCCAAAAGATACGCGCGCATGCCGCGGTGCATCACGACGAGACCGTGCATGCGATGCTCGATCGCGTGCGTCAGACCGCGCGCCGTGTAGTGCTCGGCGATGGCGCGCTCGCCGAGCGCCATTGCCGTCGTCGCGACGTTGACGAGCACCGTCTCGGCGTACACGAGATCAGGATCGTCGCGAGCGATCGCCTCGTGCGCCGCGATTTCCTCGCGCCAGCGGCGGCGATCGGCGAGTTGCGCGAACGCCGTCAACCGCGCACCGCGATACGCTCGGCGCTGCCAAATGCCGGTTTCCCACAGCTCGGGCGGCACATCCGCGAGCACCTCTAGCGCTTCCTGCGGTGCCCCTTCCAGCGCGAAAGTCATGGCCAGACCGCCGATGACGCGCACTCCCGATGAAGCGATCAATTCCGGCGACATGGCCGCGAGCTCGCTTCGGAACATTGCCAGCGCTTCGTCGGGGTGCCCGCTATTGTAGAGGTGACCCCCGATCGTCGCGACCAAGCTCGCTGCAGCGTGCGCATCCCCGCGTTCTTTCAACCACGCCAGCACCCGCTTTTCGACCGCGACCGCGCGTTCGAGAAACCCGGCGTTTATCCACGCTACGCCGATTTTTCGGCCGAGCCGCTCACGCTCCGTCACGTCGCCGGCAGCCTCGAGCGCGCGTTCGTAGAATCGCGCGGCATCATCGAAGGCCGCGATGAGAGAAGCGTGGTCGCCCGCCGCTTCCCCGTAGCGCAACGTGCGCGGCGCGTCTCCCGCGGCCCAGGCGTGATGCGCCGCAGAGCCGGGATCCGCATCGGCCGTCGCCTCGAGCGCGTCGAGGATGCGCAGATGAATCAAGCGCTGTTCCGTTGCAAGCAGTTCGCTCTCGAGCGTTTGCCCAACGAGTGCGTGGCGAAAGGCGAACGTCGGCGCGTCCCCGTCGCGTTCGACGATCAGTTGCAGATCGCGCGCCCGGCGCAACGCGGGCAAGACGCTTTCGAGATCCCGCGCGAGAGTGCGCGCAAGAAATCGCGCATCGAATATCCGTCCGATCGCCGCGGCGTGCATTAAGATGCGCTCGTCATCGGCATTGAGCGGTTGTAACCGCTCGAGGATGGCGCTGCGGATCGACAGCGGCAGCGCGCCGTGCGGATGATCGCCGTGCTCGACGCTGCTGCGCGCGAGCTCTTCGGCGAAAAATGCATTTCCTTCCGAGCGCTCCGCGATCGCGCGAATCTGCGCGGAGGCGGTTCGATGACCCACAAGCGCAGCGCGAACGAACCGTTCGCTCGTTTCGGAATCGAATGGTGCGAGTTCGATTTCGCGCACGGCGACGTTGCGCACCAGCCGTCCGACCATCGGTGCGAGCGGACGGCCGCGGCGAAGTTCGTCGCGCCGGAAGGTCGCGATCAGCAGCAACCGCGAGTGGTCGATGATCGTCAGCAGGTGCTCCAGCAATTCCAAGGTCGCCGCGTCGGCCCAGTGGATGTCCTCCACGATCGCGACGAGCGCACGCCGGTGCGCGAGCGCCTCGGCGATGCGCGCGAGCGCGCCGAGCCGGTCGATCCGCTCGAGCGGTCGATCGCCCTTCGGGGGCTCACCGGATGCGAGGCGCCGCAAGAGCGCCACGTCATCGGGCAACTCGTTCGCCACCGCGGGCATCTTAGCGACGAACGTCGTCAGGATCGCGGCGAACGGAAGGTGCGCCCCTCGGACGTACTCGCGACAGGCGTGCTGCGCGATCAACGCCCGGCCGCCGGCGAGGCGCCGGAATTCGCCGACCAAACGCGTTTTTCCAACACCTGCGTCGGCCGAGATGAGGACGATCCCGCCCCGTCCCTGGGTCGCGGCTTTATGTGACTCGGCCAGGATGGCGAGTTCCCGCTCGCGGCCCAAAAAAGGCCGGCAAACGACGGCAGACCCAACCGACGGTGCGTTCAACGCGCCATACCGCACGCAGGTCGCGAGCCGGTGTTCGCAGCGTGGTACCAACGAAAAACCTGAGCCCCGCGGATGCGCGCGCCCATGCCGCTTTGTTCCGGCCTCACACGGCCTTCCCCGCTCGGCGCGGCAGCGCGAGACAAGCAGCTATCAAGAGCAGCACACAGCCGGCGAGCGAGGCGAGCCGCAGGAAGCCCCATGTCGGATCGAGCCGTGCGATCCCGCTGCGCACCTCCTCGAGATGCCAAACTTCGGCAATCTTCATCGTCGCGGGAACGTGAAAGTTTGCAGGGAGTGCGTCGGGCCAGATAGGAAGGCGATGCCCCGCCGCCAAGAAGCTCGCCGCGAGGACGACGAACGCTAGAAGCGGCGGCACGACGTATTCGATACGCAGTGGACCGCGGGTCAAGGTTACGAGTCCGAGCCCGGCCGCGAGTGTTAGCAACATCGTTTGCGCGGCGCCTTCCGGACGTTGCGCCAGCCCGAGCCAATCGGTTCCGGCGAGTAACGTACCGATCGCGGCGATTACCCAAAGGGAACCGCGCGCCCGGCGTATCGTGACGATGGCCGGCAGAAAGACGATCACGTAATCGTGTTCGTGTGCGAACGGAAGGGCGAGCGGCAGCGCCGCACAGGCGAGGGCCAATCGCGAGATGGCTGTATAGCGCCCGCCGGCCCACAACACCGCAATGCCGGCGACGACAACGAGCGCACAACCGGCCGCGATGAAGCCTGCGTTTTGCGCCGACGCTCCGAGCGCGCGTGCGATCGCTCCCGGCGTCGTTTGTATGGCGATGAAGCGTTCGGCCGCGCCGTGCGCGCGCAACGTGGCCGGATAACGCGTGAAGGCTGAGCGTGGCCCGAGCCCGAGGCCGGAAGTCTCAAGGGCGAGCGCGGAACCCGCGAGCGCGAAGACCGCCGCGCCGGCAAGCGCGATCCAGGCGCGTGAGCGTCCTAAGAGCGCAATCAGCACGACCGCGAGCGTCGGCTGCAGCCCGGCGACGAGCGCTGCGACCAACCCGGAGCCGGTCGTTCGGCCGCCGGCGCGAGGGGAATCGCCGCCAACGGCCATGCCGGCCAATCCGAAAGCGCGATCATCGTCGCGCCCAGCGAGTACGAGCGCTGCAATGACGATCGCGGCAGTCGAAACGATTGCGACTTGTCCCAGAGCGAGCCCACTTGTGAGCGGGCCGAAACCGGCCGCGACGACTAAAACGGCGAGCGCATCGGGAGCGTCGCGCGTACGGCCGGACAGACGCAGACTGCCCAGGGCAATCGCGGCGAACGAGCATGCGAGTGCGCCTTGCCACACGTCCACCGCAACATTCCACGGAAGGCGCGACAGCGCGCTCCACAAAGGCAGACCGAACGGCGGACCGACGAACGGTAGCACCTCGTCGCGCGTGGCGATAACGCCCGGGATGTCTTTTTCCGCGCGCCACACATCGCGACCGTACGGATCACCTTCATAATGCCAAGCCGCGCCCGCCGCGTAGTAAGCTTCGAAATCGCGTAGCGCCGGGCCGGGTGTTGACGCGGGCCGCACCACAAAAAACGCTGCGACGACGATCACGCCGGCGAGCGCGAGCAGAACAGGCCGCTTTCCGTTTCCCATGCGCGTTACGAGCGCGGGGCGGTTTACGCGCGTAACGCGCCTATGCGGGCGCGACTTCGATCAGGTGTACGTCGCGTGAATGGCTCCCGGGATGTTCTGGCCCGGAAGTGCGACGCGCGTCGAGACGAGACCGGCGACGAGCGCCGCCAAGAGGCCGAAGTATGCCACCGCCACCATCATTCGTTGCGCCGCGGGAACTCCGTAATAGCGCGGACCGAGTTGACCGCGAAACGCTTTGACCGCGCGCGGAATGCTCAGCAGCACGACGATCAACAAGATCGGGCTCCACCAGTGGAAGGCAACGGCGGCGACGATCACCGCGACGAAGCCGACGATCCACAGCGCCGGCGAAATCGCCCCCGTCATGCGGCCGCCGTCGAAGAAACCGAGCGGAATCATGTTGAAGAGGTTGAGGAAAAACGCTGCATTCGCGCAAGCGTACCAGAACGGCTCGTGCGTGGCGTAGCCATACGCGGCGCAAGCGACGCCGCCGAGCATGCCGAGTAGCGGGCCGCCGAAAGCGATGACCGATTCTTGGTAGACCGAACGCGGCGGGTCGCGCCAAGTCGTGAACGCGCCGAACCCGGGCAAAAAGAAGACCGCCGGCGCCGACAGTCCGAAGCCGCGCACGAAGATCACGTGACCGACTTCATGGATCGCGATCAGGAGGACGAAAACGATCGCGAACTTCGGGCCGAAGAACAGCGCGTAAAACCAGATCGACGCGACGAACGAGAGCGCCGTCAGTCCGAACTTTCCGAAGTAGAGGACGTATTTGAACTTGAGCAGCGCGAACAGGAGAAACTTGAACTTCGCGAACAAGGCCGCGATGGCAACCGCGATCCCGCCCGCGGTCTTGCCGATCTTGCGGCGCGGCGATTCCTTTTCGGGTTCGGGCGGCGCAATCTGCCCGCTCGGCGCCTGCCACGGATTGCTCACGCCCCTGTCTTCGCGATCCGCTGTCCGGGCTCCCTAAGGGCGGTTTCGCAGGGTTATCCGGGCTCGTGTCCCGCTTGGGGCCCTTCCCGAATCCGTCGCTCGGTTGCTCTTGTCCCGCACCGCTCGCGGCGCGGGTTGCGCGCGGAACCGCCGGCATCGGAGGATAACGAAGTGCGATCATGCCCGTTCGCATCCTGATCCTCGGCGGCGGTTTCGGGGGGATCGCTACGGCGCGTAAGCTCGAGCGCTTGCTGCGTCCCGGCGAAGGCGATGTCACCCTCGTCAGCCGCGAAAATTTTTCGTTGTTCACGCCGATGCTGCCCGAAGTCGGTTCGGGAAACCTCGAAACGCGCCATGTAGTCACGCCCGTCCGCGCGCAGTTGCGGCGGACGGCATTCGTGCTCGGCGACGTCGTGGGCGTCGATTTGGACGCCAAGACCGTCGATGTCGAGCGCACGCTCATGGGATCGCGCTTGTCGCTGCACTACGATCAGCTGGTCTTTGCGCTCGGTGCCGTGACCTCGACCTTCGGCTTGCCGGGCATCGACGAGCACGTGCTGCCGTACAAGACCCTCGCCGATGCCGAACGCGTCCGCAATCACATCATCGCGACGCTCGAAATCGCCGACGTCACGAGCGATTCGCGCGAGCGTGCGCGCCTGCTCCGTTTCGTGTTCGTCGGCGGTGGTTTCACAGGGGTTGAGGCGGCGGGCGAAATGGCGGACTTCTTTCGCAGTTCGCTGCGTTTCTATCGTTCGATCCGTCCTTCGGACGTGGAGATCGTGCTGGTCGAAGGTGAAAAAACGTTATTGCCTGGGTTAGCGCCCGGGATGGGCGCGTATAGTGCTAAGGTGCTGAAGCGTCGCGGCATCCGGGTGATGACGGGCGCGATGGTCGCCGCCGCCGACGACGCCGGTTTGCGCTTGCAAGACGGTACTGTACTGGAAACGGGCACGATCGTGTGGAGCGCCGGCATCAAGACGTCGCCAGCCGTTGCAAAGCTTCCGATCGCGTCGGCCCGCGGTCATGCGATCGCGGTCGATTCGCATTTCGCCGTCAGCGGTTATCCGCACGTATGGGCACTCGGCGATTGCGCCGCAATCCCCTCACCCGACGGCAAGACGTATCCCCAAACGGCGCAGCACGCGATCCGCGAGGGGCCGGCCTTGGCGGCCAACATCGTCGCGCGGATTCGCAACGAGCCGACCAAGGCGTTCGTTTATACCTCGCTCGGCATCATGGCGTCGCTCGGCGCGCGACGGGCGGTCGCCGGCCTGAGCAACGGCGTCCTCGTCACCGGATTCCTCGCCTGGCTGTTGTGGCGTACGTATTATCTGTTACGCTTGCCGGGCCGCGATCGTCAGGTGCGCGTGGCCCTCGACTGGACGCTCGGTCTGATCTTCCCGCGCGACATCGCCGAACTGCGCGTTTCCGATCCGAGCGAGACGCGCTCGGGCGGTCCAAAGTCATAGAATGTGGTCCGCTCAAACGGGTTCACACCGGAACGTTCGCGGCCCCTCCCAGGCGGAAGGCGGCGCAAAAAGCGCGAAAGATCGTCCGGTAGTCGTCGTGCACGTAGCGCAGCGTTCGGCCGCCGATCCGTTCGAAGCCCGGAATCAGTTCCACGAAATCAGCGTTTCGCGTGCCGACGAAATCGATCTCGAGGGCGATCGGCGGTTCGAACGTGAACGGTTTCATGCGCGCAATATTTTCGATCGCCTCGCGTGCTGCGGTGCGGATCGCCGCGCGGGCGCGCGCGGGCGATAGCGAGTTCGCGCAATAGTGGCCGATCGAATCCTTGGTCACGGCCGTTGCGATCCACGGTAAGTGCTCGCGCGTGCGATCGCAGACCGTGCGGTCGCCCGTCACCAGGGCGACGGGAACGCCGTCCACGCCGAGCACCCCGGCGTTGAGCAACGCCTCGCTGCAGGGCGTCCCGTTGACGCGCACTTCGTAGATCGTCTCGGGCGAATAGGTGTGGTCGAGCGCTCCGTCGATTTCGCCGACCCCGGCGTGGTAGCCGGTGAAGAAGGCAGCCGCGAAACTGCGATCGAGGCCCTGCGTCATCGAGAACGGTTTGCGGCTGCCGTAAATCATGCGTACATCCTCGGGCAACGCGTCCCAGGCGACGTTACGCATCGACGAGTGCGAATCGTTGACGAGGACCTCGGTTGCACCCGCTTCTCGCGCCCCGTCGATCGCCGCGCGCACTTCGAGCGACATCAACTTGCGATACTCGGGATACTCGGTCGTGTTCTTAGGATCGACTTGCGTCCACGAAGCGACCGCCGCGGTCCCCTCCATATCGGCGCTTATGTATAACTTCAAGTGAAGACTCCTTCACGATGTATTTTACCGTAGGGTTCCATAGCAAGGCTGCGGGTTACCCTGCTCTTAGGTCGCGAATTGCCGCACGCGCTTGCGGAGCGCGCGCGTCGTGGGGCGCGATGGCGACGAAGCGGCGCAACGCCGAGATCGCTTCGCTTTTAAGCCCCAGAGCGCGGGCTGCGAGGCCGGCGCCGAAGAGTGCGCCCGGACGATTGGGGTCGACCGTGAGTGCGCGTCGATAGTATTGCCGTGCTTGCGTAAACTTGGCAGCGTCGGCGTAGAGATCGCCTAACCCGACGAGCGCGGGCACGTCGTTCGGGTTGCGCGCGAGCCGTCCGCGCAAGTCGACGAGCAGCCGTGCGATGGGCGCGGGCGGTGCGCCGGCGTTTGCGGGCACGGGCGTGCCGCCGCCGACGCCGTTACCGCCGCTCTGCGGCACGACGACGGCATCCGATTGGGACGAACCGTCTTGCGCCGGCGCGGAGCGAATGTCGCTATCACCTTGCTGCGCGACGGGCCCGAGCGCCGCGCCCGTCACGCCGAGTCCGATCCGCAAGAAATAACCGATCAAGCCGAGGAAGACGATCGCCGCCACCATGACGATCGGAACGTAGATGCGTGGCGGCAAGCCGCGCGCCGGACCGGCTCTCACGTGCAGGAAGGTTCGCGCGTGTGCGTGCAAAGCCTCGGTCGGTGCTTCCCGAGGTCAGCGAGCTGCAATTGCTGTTCGCGCAATTCAACAACGAATGGTTCAGCGGCGAGATCCCGGCGCACCGCATCGCGTACAATGCGCGCTTCGGAAATCTGGCCGGCCGCATCACCTACAAGCCGCCGCTGATCGAGCTCTCTCCCAAACACTTCCTGCGCCATCCCGAAGCGCTGCGTGAAACGCTGCTTCATGAGATGATTCACGCCTGGCTCTATGCGCGCGGGCAGAACGCCGGCCACACGGCCGCGTTCAAAAGGAAGATGCGGGAACTCGGACTGCAGTCGATCTACCACGATCTCGGCAGCGCCGTGCCGCGTCGCGAAAACCCCAAGCGCTTCATCCTGCGCTGTGACCGCTGCACGATGGAACTGCTGCGCAAGCGAAAACCGCCGGCACTGGTCTCATGCGGCCGCTGCAGCCACAACCGTTACGATCCGCGTTATCCGCTACGGGTGCTCGAGGTCGTGGAAGTCCGCGACACACAACCGGCGCGGCAAGCAGCTCACCGCACGTCCTGAACCAATGCCACTTCGGGGGACGCACGGTCGAACCGTTTACGTGCATACCTATGGTCCGACGCTGTGCGTCTCTACCCGCTGCCGGTTGGCTTGAGGGGATTGTCGCTCGCAACGTGTCCGGCGGTTGTAAGGACGAAGGTCCTGCGTGTTAGGTCACTCATGATCCGATGCACCCGGACGGCGTGAGATCAGATCGATGACATGCGCCCCCCCGCTCGCTGCGACGCTGCCGCGTTCATAGCCGGCCAGGTCGAGGGCGACGTGGCGGTAGCCGGCGGCGCGTATCCCGGCGACGATCGGGTCACGTGACGCGAGCAGCGCGGGGAAGTGGACGGGCGGAACTTCGATGCGCGCTACGTCGCCGTGATGGCGAACGCGGCAATCGCGAAAACCAGCCGCTATCAGAACGTCTTCGGCGCGTTCGACTCTTTCGAGCAGCGCGGGCGTAATGGGCGTCCCGGTCGGAAAGCGTGACGACAGACAAGCGGCGGCGGGCTTCTCCCACACATCGAGTCCGATACGCCGGGCAAGTTCACGCACGTCGTTCTTGCTGAAGTTCGCCGCGGCCAGCGGACTGCGCACGCCATGTTCGGACGCGGCCCGGCGACCGGGTCGGACTTCGGCGAGGTCATCTTCATTGAGCCCGTCGGCGAGCGTTTCGAAACCACGTTCATGGGCCGCGGCAATCAAACGCCCGTACAGTTCGGATTTACAGAAATAACAGCGCTCCCCGGAGTTGGCGGCGTAACGTTCGTCGTCGAGTTCGTTCGTGCCGAAAAACTCGTGCCGTGCTCCGATGCGCCGCGCCAAGGCAGCCGCGGCCTCTCGTTCCCGCCGCGGCAGACTAGCCGACACGCCCGTGACCGCGAGCGCGTTGCCACCGAGCTCCTGAGCCGCGACCGCCAGAACCAGCGCGGAATCGACTCCACCCGAGAAAGCGACGATACAGCGACCGTAACTCCGTACGATTGCCCGCAGCCGCCCTTCCTTGACGCTGATTTCGTCGTAGGGAAGCTCCATGGCGGCGTTCGTTCCCCGTGCAGCGGTGTCTGCGCGCGCTTGCCGGTCGGTAAAGCCAAGCAAGTCAGACAAGATGTTGCACGACCAGACTGACCGCCGCGACGACCAGCACGGCCGCGAGTGTTCGGATAAGCGTCGGCGACGAGAGTCGGCGGGCCGTCTCCGCCCCGAATTGCGCGCCGACGATGCCGCCCGCCGCGAGCGGCAGCGCATAGAGCCAGTCGATGTCTCCATCGAGACCGTGCGCCGCCAAACCGAACGGCGACGATAACAGGATGATGAAGTGGGACGTTGCCGAGACGATGTGGGCCGGCATGAGAAAGCCGCGCAGCAACAGCGGCACGACGAGTATCCCGCCGCCGATCCCGAAGAAACTGGAAAGAAAGCCGGTGGCGACGCCGGCAACGGCGGCGATCGGGGGACTGTCCGCATAGACGAACGTCGTGCCGGAAAGGCGGTCATGGAACTCGCGGCGTCTCGCCCACGGTAAGCGGGCGATCTCGCCCTCCGCGCGCTTTCCGGTACCGCGCCAGAACAGATCGAGCGCGAACAGCGCCAGAATGACGCCGTACAGCAGATCGAATCCTTTGGTGGTGAAGTGTTGCAGCGCAACCGCACCGAGGACGCTTCCGGGGATCGCGAGCAGGCCCATCGTAACCGCGAGCCGCTTATCGATGCGCCCTTGGCGCCAGAAATTGATCGACGCGCTGCCGACGTTGGCGGTCACGAGAAACAGCGACGTGCCTGCGGTCAACGTCGGGGGCAGATGGTAGAAGAGCCGTAGGATCGGAATCGCAATGAACCCTCCGCCGAGCCCGACGACGGAACCGAAGAAACTCGCCATGATCCCGACGAGAAACAACGTGGATGCGAGAGCGGCGCTGTGCAACGCCTACGAGCCTGTCGGGCTTTGCCCGACTGGCGACGCTCGTCCGTGTCGGACGTATGGCGGGCGGCTTGCGGCGAAGTCGCAAACGCGAGGATTCAACGCAGTTGAATCCACTAGGAGCCAGTCAGGTCTTCTGCGGACGCCAGTGGCGCGGGGCGCAACTGCTACTGCACGCGGCCGATGTAGCGGCGGTCGCGCGTGTCGATGCGGATCACGTCGCCGGGATTGACGAACAGCGGGACTTGCACGGACGCGCCGGTTTCGAGCTTTGCCGGCTTGGTCGCGCCGGTCGCCGTGTCACCTTTGAAACCCGGATCGGTTTCTTCGACACGCAGTTCGACATGCGAGGGGAGGTCGGCGCCAATCGGCACGCCGTCGTGGAATTGAACGTCGATCTTCATGCCGTCTTTGAGGAAGTCGGCGGGACCACCGATAAGGTCTTTCTGCAGCGTAAAGTTCTCGAACGACTCGTTGTCCATGAAATGGTAGCCGTCGGCATCGTTGTACAGCATCTGCATCTCGCGGTTGTCCACGGTCGCCCGTTCCAACTTTTCACCGGCGCGAAAGGTCCGCTCCACGGTGGCGCCGGTTCTGACGTTCTTCAGTCGCGTCCGCACGAAAGCCGAGCCTTTTCCCGGCTTGACATGCAGAAACTCGATGACCGTCCACAACTGGCCTTCGATCACGATGGTCACGCCGTTGCGGAAATCGTTCGACGAAATCATGTCGGGCGCTTTGGTTAGGCGTGCCTGCGGAAGGCGCCTTTCCCTTCACGACAGCGGTACTGGACGAGGTTTACTTTTCCGCGTGGTGACCCGTGATCTGCGGCGGTCCAGCGGTTTCAGCGGCGCAGGAGCGACAGCCGACTCTCGCTCCCATGGAGAAGACGCTCAATGTTATCGCGGTGCCGCCACACGATGATGGCGACCGACAAGAGCGCGAAAACCACTGCGCGCGAACCGATGTCGTTGCGCGTTTCAAAGGCGATGACGGCAGCCGCAACGACGGCTCCGAGCATCGAGCCGAGCGACGACCATCCCGTCGGCACGACGCAGGCCAGCCACACGAGCACGAACGCTAGGCCGCTTTCCCATGACAGCGCGAACGCCGCGCCCAGGAACGTTGCGACGCCCTTGCCGCCGCGAAAACGCAGCCACGGCGAGTAACAGTGTCCGACGATCGCCGCGAGCCCCGCCAGCGGCGCGAACGCCGTGCTCGAGACGCTGACGTGCGCATGCGGGGCAAGTCGCGCCAAGTCGGGCGGCATCGTCACGAACAGATGATTTGCCGTCGCGAGGACGGCGACGGTACCTTTGAGGGCATCGAGGAGCAGGACGGTGAGGCCGCCCGTGCGCCCGAGCGTACGCAGCGCGTTCGCCGCGCCGATATTCCCTGAACCCGCCGCGCGCAGATCGCGTCGAAAGAAAACGCGGCTGACGATCAACCCGAACGGAATCGTGCCGAGCAGAAACCCGAAGACGATATACGGCCACGCGGGCACGACGATATAAACGTAGTCGCTCACCGTTGCCCGTGCGCCTCGACGTCTTCGTCGCGCCGTGGGCGGAATTCGAGTCCCAGCGGTACGCCTTCGAAATCGAACTGGGCGCGCAGCGTGTTCTCGATAAAGCGCGCGTAGCTCGGCGAGACGAGGTCGGGATCGTTGCAGTGGAAGATGAAGAGCGGCGGATGCGTCGCGACCTGGGCGGCATAGTAGATGCGCAGCGGTTTGCCGCCGCGCAGTGGAGCGGGATGCGTGTAGACGGCGTCGCGCACGAGCGCATTGAGTTGCGGCGTCGGGACGCGCCGTTCGAGGTTCGCCGCGACCCGCATCACCAGCGGCATCAGGCTGCCCAGCCGTCGTCCGGTCAGCGCCGAGAGGAACGTGACCGGTGCGAAGGCGGCGAACGGCATCGCTTCGTGAATGATCGTCGCCAGCTCGCCTTGCGAGAACTCGCCGTCTTGCTGCAACGCGAGGTCCCACTTGTTGGCGACGATGACGAGGCCTTTGCGTTCTTCGAGCACGATGCCGGCCAGGCGGCGATCTTGATCGAGGATGCCCGCCATCGTGTCGATCACCAGAATGGCGATGTCCGAGCGCGCGATTGCTCCGAGCGAACGGAGCGACGCATAATAGTCGATCGCACCGTGGTGTTTCGTTTTGCGCCATACGCCGGCCGTATCGATCAAGCGGATTCGATGTTCGTGGAAGGGGAAGATCGTATCGATCGCATCGCGGGTCGTGCCCGGCGCATGCGAGACGATGGTGCGCTCCTCGCCGAGCAGCGCGTTGAGCAGCGACGATTTACCGACGTTCGGCCGGCCGACGATCGCCAGCGCCAGTTCATCGTCGGCGGGCGGCAACGCATCCTCGGGCGGTAGGCGTTCGACGATCGCATCGAGCAGATCGCCCGTTCCCTCGCCGTGGAGGGCGGAGACAACGATCGGTTCGCCGAGGCCCAAGCGGGCGAACTCACCGGGAATCTGCGTTTTCACGCGGTCGGACTCCGCCTTGTTGGCGACCAGGATCACCGGGCGGCGCGTGCGGCGCATGATGGCGACGACGTCGTCGTCGAGCGCTGAAAGCCCCGCGGACGCGTCGACGACGAAGATGATGACGTCTGCTTCACCGGCCGCGATCTGCGCTTGCGCACGCGTGCGGCGTGCCATGTCGTCCGTGTGTTCTGCTGCCGGGTCGATGCCGGCCGTGTCGACCAGACTGAACGTACGGCCGCGCCAATCGGTCAGCGCGTAAAGTCGGTCCCGCGTCACGCCGGGCGTGTCCTCGACGATCGCCAAGCGTTTGCCGGCGAGCCGATTGAACAGCGCGCTCTTGCCGACATTGGGCCGTCCGACGACCGCGACGATTGCCGGCCGCGCTCTCGCGGCGGTGGGAGCACTCATGCTG
>JALYUD010000168.1 GCA_030853905.1 Vulcanimicrobiota bacterium | reverse complement strand
GCCACCGGAGGCCGTGCCGCCGGCCGCACCCACGGCCGCGGCGATTGCGGCCTGCTCGCGTCTAGCGTACTCCTGCTGCTTGCCGTTCAAGGTTTGCTTGGTACGCGCGGCCGCATCGTCCAGTTCGTGCTGCAGCTGCATTTCCTGCCGTGTAATGTCCGCGCCGGAGCGCGCGATCTGTGGCCCGACCGACTTCAACTGCAAGGCCTGCACGTCTTCATCGAGGTGCGCCAACTGAGGATACAGCGGATGCATCTTCACGAGCGCATCCATGTTGACATATCCCACCTTCCCGCTATCGGGCCCCGGAGTAGCCGCCGGCTGCGACGCGTTCGTGCCATGGCCGCACGCCGTCAGTACCCCAATCATCGCCGAATAACAAACGACCACAACTGCGCGAAGAACTGCTGCATACGCTAAAAAGGGCTCAGATTTTGTGCGTGGCAAGGAGCCTAGGGCCGAAGTGGCCTTGAGGCCATGAGGCCCGTAGCGACGCAGTCCACGCGCAAAATCTGGGCCCTTTTTATTTGAGATCGCTAGTGACATCGCTCGTTATGTCGGTCCCGCCGTAAATCAGATTCGAGCGATCGATCACGAGCAGCAGGCCTTTTTTCTTGGCCACGTCCGCGATCGCGCTACGCGTCTGGTCGACCAGCGGCGCGATCGTCGATTTTTGCCTGTCCGCCAGCGCCGCCTGATACGCTTTGAGGATCGCTTGACGGTCGCCGTCGGTCTTGGCGCCGCGTAACTTTTGTTGCGCGTCCTTTTGCTGGGCGGCTTGGAACTTGACGAAGTCGTCATTGGCGGCCTTCAACTTCGGGATCATGTCGATCTGAGCCTGATCGACATAGCCGACCGACGAGGGCGGCGGCGAATTGACGGGCGGAATCGGATCGCCCGGGCCGTTGAGCAGGCCCTCGACGTCGCCCGTCACGTCTTGTCCGCCGAAGACGACGATCCGCTTGTCGACGACGACGGACAGATTGCGGCTCGAAGCGACCGATGCGATCGCGACCTGGGCGCGCTGAAAGAGCGGTCCGAAGAGGTCGCGCTGACGCTGCGCAAGCTGGTTCTGAAACTGTTGCGCGATCCGCGCCTGCGTGCCTTGATCGCGCACCTTACGCACCTGACGCGCGAACTGCCGATCGAGCTGCGCCTTATACGTTGCCAGCTGCCGATTGGCGCTCGTGAATGCCGGGATGCTGGAAAGCGCGGCCTGATCGACGTACCCGATGTCCGTGACGTCCGCGGCGAGCGTGGCCGGCGCAAGCGCCGCCGCCGCGAGCGCCACAACGGCGAAAGCGGCGACGAAACGATGGCGCGATGCGGCGAGGTGTGCGCGCAGAGGCCGATGCAGTGGTGTCCCGATCACTAGAAAGACTGCCCGATGCCGAAGCTGGTGTGGCTGCCGCCCTTACCACGGGCGAAGTCGAGCCGGATGGATTTGAAGCCGAGTTGGGGGATGTCGAAGCGCAGACCGATGCCTCCGTCGGTCCGGTACAAGAACTTGTTGTAATCGACGACGACGTTGCCGAACTGATCGACGATCGGCGCCGCACCGCGAATGCGCTGGCCGCCGTAGTCGAAGAAGAACGCGACGCCGAACTTCCGGTCGGGAGACACCGGAACGCGCAGTTCGGTTTGCAACAACACCTCTTCGGTGCCGTAAAAGACCTGACTGTAGCCGCGCAACTGCTGGTCGGTCAGCACGAAGAGTTTACTCGGTGGGATGGCGCCCGTCGAGTCGCCCAGGAGTGCGTGGAAGCCCAGGGTGGCGTTGCGCAGGATCGGGTAGAATTTCGCCGCGTCAAGGGTCGAGATCGTATAGTGGAACTGCGAACCGATCGCCTTGCCCGAAAGCTCCTCGCTGATGGCGGAGTAGTCGCCGCGCCGCGGATTGATGATATCGTCGCGCGTATCGTGCTGCAGCCCCAGCGTGAAGGAGCGCAGATTATAACCGGCGCCGTTGGACGTGTCCGCGATCGAGGGTGCATTGACGCCGAGGGTCGTGCTGTTCTGTTGGTTGCCGAACAGATTATTGGTCAGCGGCTGATTGAATATCTGCTGCGTTCCGGCCAGGAAATACGGGGTGGGTAAGGTGACCGAGGTCGAAAGGCGCTGAATGTTCGCCTGCACGGAGCTCGTCAACGTATCGGTGATCCGGCGCCCCAGATTGGCCGAGAGGCCGGCCGAGCGATTGCCGTAATTCGCCGCCCCGCCGAGCAGGTTTTGGTTCGGCGTCAGCACGACCGGAACGGTCCCGGCGACCGTGCCCGACGAACCGCTGCCCGGACCGCTCGGCGAGGGCGTCGAGACGACCGGGTTCACCCCGACGGCCTGTGCCGACGAGGCTTGGTAGATCTGATAGTAGTTCGTCTGCGCGCTCGTGAACAACGTCGCGTTGACGCTGTAGAGCTGCGAGAGCTTCGTGTTACCGAGATACGGCACCGAGAACGATAGCTCGCCGTCGGAGACGCGCGCTCCGCGCTCGACCCGGATCGAGGCGCCGTTGCCGGTGCCGTTGATGTTGTTCTGCGAGTAGGAAAGCGTGCCGGTCAAGCCCTGACCCGTCGGGCCGCCCGAGTACCCGGCGCCGACCTGCGCGGTCCCGGTGCGCTGCTCCTTGACGTTCCAGTCCAAGGTCAAGGCCCAGGGCTTCTTGGGATCGGGGCCGGGCTTCTGCTGAATGTCGACCTTCTCGAAGAACCCTAAGTTGTTGAGCCGCTCGTAGTCGCGCCGCACCAGCCCTTGCGTGATGATCTCACCCGGTCGCAGCGCCAATTGGCGGCGGATGACGACGTCCTTGGTGACCGTATTGCCGGTGATCTGGACCGCCCCGACGGTGGCGACGTGGATGTCGTACTTGACGTCTGCCGTGCCCTTCTGCTGGTCGATCGTGCTCGGATCGATCCCGGCCTCGAAGTCACCTAGGGACAAATCGTATTTGTCGTACAACTTTTTGAGCGCTTCGTAATCTTTGTCGCGCGCGTCCTCGGAATACGGCTGGCCTTCTTTGAGCGTCAGGTTTTTCTTGATCAGGATCGGCGACAGCACCGGATTGCCGGTGATGACGATGCTGCGCACGGTCAGGCCTTCGCGGACGTTGAGGCTGAGCACGCCGTCATTGGCAATGTTGAGTCCGATCACGTGCGTCGGTACTTGACCGCCGTAACCGATCTTGTCGTAGTATGAGTTGATCTTCAGCACGTCCTGATGAAACGTGTTCGTGTTGAGCACTTGTCCGACAGAGGTGTCCATCAGCGCGAGCAAGGTGTCGCTCGGGACGTGCGCGTTGCCGCTGAAGACGATGCGCGTCACGACCGGATTCTCGACGACGCGGAAGGTGATCGCGATGCCGCCCGGCCGCTGGCGGATCAGCGGCGGCACTTGATCGCCGAAATAGCCGAGCTCGAAAATGCTTTGCAGGTCTTGGCGCACCGTCGCTTCGTCGAAAGGTTGACCCGGTCGCGTGCGCACGACCGAGAGAATCGTCGCGGTTGGAACGTGCGCATTCCCCGACACGTCGACGCTGACGACAAGCGGGGCGTTAGCCGCGGGAAGGGCGGCGGACGGCGTCGCTTGCGCGAGCGCCGTGCCGCGCCCGGCCGGCCCGGCATCGGCCGGTGCTGCCAGCGGCGCCATGAAAGCGGCAAGCACCACGAGTGCGACCGCGCCCCGCACACGACGAAGACAAAAACCCATTCGTTCCCCCGCTTCGGAGGTACGCGCCGCTTTTCTTTCCGCGAGACGCCTCCGCTGCGCTACGGCATGAAGGGAGGTTGATGAGCGCCCCTGCGCTCAACGTTCCGCGCAGGCAGTTTACGGAAAGAGACGCTGCAAGCTGAAGGAGACGCCGGCGCTGCCGGATTGGGGTTGTGCGGCTTGCAGCTTGCTCGTATTCGTGATTGAGGCGGTCGGCGTCAGCGAGTTGAGGCCCGTTGCGCCGAGGGTCTGAAAAACCGTCACCTGCGCGGCGGAATAAGCGTTGGGTTTATATTCGAAGCCGAACGTTTGCCGGTACGGATAACCGAAGCTCGTACCGAACAGCGCGTTGAGCTTTTTGCCGACCGCTTTACGTGCTTGCAGGCCGACGTTGCCCGTGTAGTCGACGTTCACGTTGAAGTTGCTCAAGCCGACGGCCTGCGCCAAGCTCGTTTCGAACGGGGCGAGCAAGGTGCGCGTGAATTGGGCGTTGGCAAAACCGAAGGCTTCCTGCGCCACGCTCAGTTCGCCGCTCGAATTGCGGCTGCCGACGACGCCCGGGTTGAGCCCGGTCGTCACGTTGCTGCCGTACAAGGTCGGGCTGCCGGCCGTTTCGCCGAAGAGGTTGCTCGCGCCGAGCGCGGGCGCTCCGAGCAACAACCCCAAGATCTGTTCCCGGTCGTAAGCCGGCTGCGAACTGAGTTCGATCGACAAGTTGGTGACGGGTCCCGACAGATTCAACGTGACGTCGGCGCTACCGGCGGCATTGCGCACGGTGTTGGGATCGGGGTCGATCACGTGCGTGGTCGCGACCGCGTCGAGGGTAGGGATTACGCCCTGGTCGGGCGCGAAGTGCACCGCGCCGTCCTGCAGCCGGAAGACGGTGTTGAAGTAGGTCAACGTTCCGCCGGTCGAGGTGAATCCGCCGCGCAGCCGCGGTGCCGCGAGGCCGCCTCCCGCATGCACGCTGCCGGTGGCGCCGATGTCGACGTTCGCGCTGCGGACGCGAACGTTGCGGCCGGCGTCTACGCCGAGATCGAGCGCGACATCGGGTAGGAAGCCCCGTCCGCCATTGCCGCCGGAGGGCAACAGCAACGCCGAAAAGGGGATCGTCGCGTCCGAGAGCGCGACGTCACCGCTCAGGCGCGGCCGGCCCGCGGCCGCATGAGTCAGGTCGAGCGTCCCATCGATTTGTCCGCTGCCGTAAGCCGGGACGTTGAGATGCAGCCCCCGCGCCGAGACGTGCGCCGCGTACGTCGTCGCCGTACCCACCTCGTCCAGATCGGGAAAGGTCGCCGCGCCGCTCGCTACGAGCGTGCCCCCGCCCGCTTGCGCTTCGAACCGGGCTAACGTCACGGTGCGGCCGGCGAGCGAGACGGTCGCCCCGATCGCTTCGAGCGGAATCGTTTCCGCCGGCGTCCGCAGACTTCCGTTCATCAACGAGACCGCGCCGGCCAGGCGAGGCGCACCGGCGCTCCCTTCGATCGCGACCGCGCCCTGCAGCGCGCCGGCCAGCATCGAATCCGGCGGCAGCAGCGGCGCGAAATCGCCGAGGTCGATCCCCCGCAGCTCGCCCTGCAGCGCGACGGGTGCGCGCGCCGGCCCGAAGCCGAAAGGAGCAATCTGGAAGGGAACCGATCCCGCCAACTCAAGCGCACCACGCGCAAACTGCACCTCGACGCCGGACAGGACGACGTCGCGCCCATGCAGGCTAAACTGCCCCAGCGTTCGCGGGATCGAGACGCCGCGAACGGTCGCCGACTCGAGATCGAAGCCCCCCGCCACGACGGGGCTGCCCCGCGTCCCGGCAACACGCAGGTCCGCCTCGCCGGACCCGCTGACGGTTCCCGCCGTTCCCAACAGCCGCGTTGCGACCGTCCCGATATTTGGGCTCTTGGCGTGAATGGCGAGCGCCAACGGATCGTGCTGCCCGAAACCGAAACTGCCGCTTCCACTCAGGTCGACCGAGGGGAGCGCAACCTCGGCCTGCTTGAGAGTCGTGCGGTGCAAGGTCGAGAGGGCCTCGAGGTGAAGGCGGCGCACGGGCACGGTGCCGATGCTGCCGTCGATCAAGGTCGCGCTGCTGCGCACCGTCGGGTCGGCCAGCCGTCCGGCGATCGTCGCGTCCGCATCGATACGGCCGCCGACCGGCGCGGCGTACCCGACGGCGGGCAGCCAAACGCCGAGGTCGAGAGCGCGGACCTGCGCGTTGCCCCGGAACGCTGAAGCGCGCAGGAGTTGGGCGGGCGGAGCCGCCATGGGCGGCAGAAGCAGCGTTCCTGTGGTTCGGAAGGTCCCCGATGAGCCGCCGAAGCCGAGATTCAAGGCGACGTCACGCCCCCGCGACGTCCAGCGCGCCAGCGCGTCACCGAGCTCGAAGCGGCGGTAGCGCAGCCCGTGCAGCGCCACGTCGGCACTGGTCGCCACGACGGCCCCGCGTTCCGCGAACGATAAAGCGATTCGTCCCCGACCGGCGAGCGTATCGCCGGCGTCGAAGTAGTCGTTGAAGTCCGACAGGTCGGCCGACGGTAGGGAAAGCCGCGCCGACGAACGAGCGCCGTTCAGGCTGCCGGCAAAGCCGGCGCGCGTGGACCCGACCGTGACCGTCCCGTTGCGCGCTGCGATCCCGCGCGGGCCGAGCGCGAGGTCGAGCGCCAAGCCGCGGAACGCGAGCCCGTTTACCGTTCCCTCCGGCACGCCGATGTGCCCGGCCGCGGAGTATAGCGCGGGAGTACCACGCAAACGCAGCCTTGCCTCGGCCGTCCCGGCCACGTCCTGTCGGGCCAGGGCCGAGCCGCGCACCAGCGGTTCGAGCGGCGCGGCGGGCAGCGCTAAAGCGAGGTCGAAGCCGACATGGGAAGTCCCGGGCGCGCTGACCGAACCGGTGACGGCGCCGACGGTCGTCCCGATCCGGCCTTCGACGTCGTGCAAGCCCAAGCGCGCCGCCGAGAAAGCGACGTCCCCGTTCGCGGCGGCCTCGTCACCCCGCACGCGCGCTTGCGCGACCGCCGCCCCGCCGTCGAAGCGGGGGCGCCCACTTGCGAGGCTGACGTTGCCGATGGCCCACAGACGGCCGGGCGCCACGTTCGGCAGCGCGATCGCTCCGCCGGCCGCAACGTTCGCCAGCGAAAGCCCGATGTGCCGTTCGAAGCCGCCCGCGGCCGCCGCGCTTCCGCCGCCCACGCGGGCCGTGGCCCCATAAACATGGAGCTTGCCCTGCGTGACCTCAAGCGTGCCGGCTAAATCGGTCAAGCTCAAACCCGCCACGGTCGCGCCCGGCGTCGCGGCGCCGCGCACCTGTACGATCGTCCGCCGCGGGTCGATCAGGAGAGCCACCGGCCCATCGACCGGCCCGCGGGCGCGCACGTCGCCGGTCAAGGTCGCCAGTTGCGCGAACGAACCGCGATACGAACCTGCGAGAGACAAGCGACGGCCAAGATAGGCGCCGTCCCCGACAAAACGACCCCACGGTCCGCGCGCCGCGACCCCGTGCAGGCGCAAGCTGCCGAAGGCGCCGGCGACAGATCCCGAGGCCGTATCGATGGCGATGCCGCCTACCCGGAGGCCGGTCGCCGCCGCGACGCCCGCGAGGCGGAAGTGCGATGGCGGCCCGACGCCGGCGAACCGTCCATCAAGGCGGCCGGAGAAGGCCGGCGCCTCGACGGCGACTCCCGGCAGCCGCACGTTTTCTCCCAGCGCGTCGTACGGATAGTCATGCGCCTCGATCCAGAAGCCGCTTTCACTAAGCGCGCGCTGCAACTGGAATGCACCGCTCAGCCGAGCGCCGTCGCTGCGCGCGATCGTCAGTGGGC
>JALYUD010000166.1 GCA_030853905.1 Vulcanimicrobiota bacterium | reverse complement strand
GCCATGCATCCTGCCGCTCGCGGGGACGAGTATCCCCGAATTCCGAGCGGAAAACCACGGCGATGTAAAACACAACGAAAATCGCGTTTGCGGCGTCACGAGGTAGAGATGCGAAGGTTCGGATACGAAGCAGACGGTTGCCGAAAGTGATGACGCGCGACGTATTTCGCACCTGGGCCGCCGCGCAAACGGAACGCTGGGAGTGGATCGACGGTTACGCATTTTCCTCTGCCGCTCGGTTTCGCCGGCGGCGGCACGTGGCAGCACGAACGCTATGGTGACATCTTGGTCGTCTGCCGACCTCCCACCGATCCCACGGTCGATGTAATCGATGACGTGACGGTCATCATCGAGATCGTCTCACAGAATTCAGCCGAGCGCGACTTGCTCGACAAGCGCCGCGAGTACGTTGCCATGCCGGCCCCCGAGGCTTACGTCGCGATCTTCGAAAACGAGCCAAAAGCTCTCGTTTACCGACCGAGCGGGAGCGACGTCGCGGTCGCGTGCGACGCGGTCGAGACTCACGGCGTGGCGGTGACTCTCGCCGAGCTTTTCACGTAGCGCAGCAGAGCGCTCCTGCAGCTCAACAATAACCGTATCCTGTTGGCGGTCGACGAATTCGAAACGGCCGTCGCCGCGGTCGAGGAGCGTGGCGTTGCGGTCCTTACCGGTGTCTCGTTTTCCATCGGCAACATCACGAGTTTCTACGAATAGTTCAGCTTGGTTACGTTAACGCAGCGTATGTCGGATTGTCGTTCGTGAACACGAGCCCTATTTCGGATCGGTATGTGCAGTTACGAAACATTCCGCTTATGCAAGGTGACGACGTTGCCTCGGTGTCGTTGATCATCGCCATTCGGCATCGGCAAGATCACGATTCAACGGCCGGCTGGGTGCCCGGGAGGTGAACTTCGGTTTGTAATTGCGTAAAGCCAAGCATTAGCTACGGCGCCCTCGCGGTCTACTAGCGCATCGCCGGGTCGTTCTCGAAGCGACGCAAAAATCGATTTATGACAGCGCACCCCGTACTGCAGCGCCGTGTAATGCTGTCTTGTCCCCACGCAAGCGCCGGCCGGACGAGCGAAAGCTCCGGCGCCCAGCCCAGCTTGGCGGGATTCCGCGTTTCCTTCGAAACGGTCCCATCATACCTGCGCTCGCGCCCCTCTCATGTGTCGGCCTTGCGTTGTCGCGCGCGGCGACTTCCGCGACGCGGAACTTTGCGATGCGTTCGACCAAATTTGCGGGAACCGGCTGCGCGAGCGGAAAGCGGATCGTGCCCTTGCTCACTTCATACGGGGCAAGTTCGTCCTTGAACTCCGCGACGATGCCGGCGGTGGCAGGGTACAGCGAAAAATGCCGCTTCCACCCTGCGAAATAGAGCACCGGGACACCGTGCAATGTGTACGCGGGGATTCTATACGAGATCACTTCCTCGGCTTGCGGCATCGCCTCGCGGATGGTGCTTCGCACCTGCCGGAGCATGCCCTGAACGCCCTTGGGCTGCGAACCAATGTACTCATCCACAGACTCTGGCGTGATCGTCGGCATTCCTTTTTGCTCCAATGCAATCGTCTTCGATCCTCTGCATCGAAGCCTATTCCTCGCCGTCGTAGTAATCCAGCGGCTCCGAGCGGACAATCTGATAGCTGGGTGACTTGACCGCCCATTTGTTGCTGTCCGGATAATGGCACGATTCGCCGATCGGGTTGTCCGCGACGACGTAAAGCACGAGATCGTCGCTGGTGTCATTGATGAGCTGGTGCGCTTCGCCGGGTTTGAAGATGAACGCATCGCCCGTCCCGATTGCGGTTTTGCCGCCTTCGTGCCGGACGACCCCCCCGCCAGAAATCACGTGATAGAACTCCCATTGCATGCTGTGCGAATGGTACGGACATGGCGTGCACCCCGCGGGAATCCGGGCGATCTCGACGTCAAAGGGGTGCCGTTCGATCAAGTCGGTCGAGTCTCTCTTACGCCCCAGTGCTTCCGAGATCTGCTTACCGGCACCGGCGAACGTGCCCTTCGGAGAAGCCCACGTGAATTCGTCGACCGCATTCGTGTTGATTTTCTTCACGAGCGCAGAATGCAATGCGCCCCGGATTCGAACCTGTCGGCTCGCCGGCTCGCGAGCAGGATAGTCGTTCTTCTTCTGCCGGGCCGTCGTGCATGCGACACGAGCAAATGCGTAGCGGTCCCGGTTCAACCTTGCATGTTCACCGTATCTCGCGCCGAGATCGCGAGGCCGCGTAATCCTGCGGGTTGCGCTCCCCCGCAGACGCTGCCCGTTGAACGTGCCGCCTAACGGGCATAGCACCGCGGGAGGAAAGTATGGAATCGTCCACGTCCTTTTTGCACGCCGACGTGCCGGTGCCGCCGGGGTTCCGCAGTTTGTCGCTGCCGCAGCACCACGCAACGACCGTCGTTTTTCCGAACTCGCGCACGCTGCTCACAGCCGACGAATTCGCCGAAGACGGCTACGAGTACGGACTCAGTCACACGCCCACGACCTTGACGTTAGCGGCGAAGTTGGCCGCAATCGAAGGCGGAACACACGCGGTGCTCGCGTCGTCGGGGATGGCCGCTCTCGCTTTGACGTCGCTCGCGACGTTGCGCGCCGGCGACGTCGTGCTGCTTCCGAAAAATGCGTACGCCCCCAACCGCGACTTCGCGCGCACGGTGTTGACCGAGTTCGGCGTTACGGTCGCGGAGTACACGCCGGACGAAGCCGACCTCGGCGCACGCATCGACGAGCGCTTACGGCTGCTGTGGATCGAGGCGCCCGGCAGCATCACGCTTGAGACGCCCGACGTGACATCCTTGATCGCTCAGGCGCATTCGGTGGGCGCAAAGGTCGCGGTCGACAATACGTGGTCGGCGGGCGTCTATTTTCGTCCGCTCGGTCTGGGTGCCGACTTTTCGATCCAAGCGCTCTCGAAATATCAGAGCGGCGCGAGCGACGTGTTCTTGGGCGCCGTCGTCACGCGCAGCGCACAAGATCACGCGCAGCTCAAACGCGTTGCGGTGCGGCTCGGCTCTCTAGCGCCCGCGCACGACTGCGCGCTCGTGCACCGCAGCCTCGGTTCGCTCTGGGCGCGGCTCGCGGCGCACGAAGCCGCCGCGCTACGCCTCGCGCATGGGCTCGACGGGCATCCCAACGTGGCGCGCGTCTTGCATCCGGCGTTGCCGTCATGCGGCGGCCACGAACATTGGAAGCGCTGCTTCACCGGAAGCAGCGGCGTCTTCTCCTTCGCGCTCGACCGGCGTTACACGTTCGATGACGTCTGCGCCGTCGTTGATGCGCTGCGCTGCTTCAAGATCGGCTTCAGTTGGGGCGGCTCGACCAGCTTGGCGACGCCGTACCGTCCTCCCGACTGGTGGCCCGACCGCAAGGCGTACGCCGGCATCGTTCGCCTCGGCGTCGGGCTCGAATCTCCGGACGACCTCGAAGCCGACGTGATGCAAGCGTTGCAACGTTTACCGTAGCGTCGAACAAGCCGCGAAAGATGTCGGCGCCCGCCCGCGGACACGCCGCTACACCACCGGGAGAGGCTGGGTTGCGGGAACGCGTTCGCGCAGCGGTATGAGCCAGAGCACCGCCAGAGCGCTCAGCGCGGCGCCGATGGCAACCGTCATCGGAATGCTGACGACGCTGCCGAGATAGCCTCCGGCGAGCGCGCCGAGCGGCATCGTTCCCCATACGATGGTGCGCATCGTCGCGTTCATGCGGCCTTGCATGCGAACGTCCACGAGCGCCTGACGATAGCTGACCTGATTGACGTTGTAGACCGGAACGGCGATCGCGATAAGCGCGGAGGAGAGAAAAAGGACGACGTACGGAAAGCCAAGCAGCGCAAAGAGGCTGCTGCCCACACCGGCCGCGGCCAACAGCAACGAAACGATGAGGGTGATGCGCAGACCGAGCCGCTCGCGCACGCGCACCGATAACAGCGCGCCAACGAAGCCAATTTCCGCGAAGCCGTAGACGACGCCGAGCACGCCCGGTTGCAAGTGCAACGTGCGATAGGCGTAGATCAGCCCAACGGCGCTGACGATCGAGGCGCCGAAATTCGTCGTTCCGGTCGCGCCGGCGATCCAGCGCAGATCGGAGGAGTGCACGACGATTCGTACGCCGTCGCGCATCTCGCGGATGACTTGTCGCAGCGACAACGGCGGCCCCTCGTGCACGGCCTCAGAGGTACGGATCTGCATCAGCGTGGCGACGGAAACGACGTACGAAAGCGCGTCGAGCAGGATCGCCGCCGGCGCGCCGATCCATTGAACGAGCGCACCGGCCACGGCACTGCCGGCCATATTCGATCCGGAATTGGAAGACTCGAGCTTCATGTTCGCGTCTGTCAAGCGGTTCGCTGCAACGACAACCGGCAGATACGATTGATACGTGATTCCAAAAAACGCGGAAGCCGCGCCGCTGCACAGCGCAACGGCGTACAGTTGCGGCATGTGCAGAACACCGAAAGCCGCGGTGATCGGCACGGTCGCGAGCACGGCAAAACGCACGACGTCGGCCACGATCATGATCCGCCGGCGCGATAAGCGGTCCGCCAGCACGCCGACGAACATGCCGAGGATCGGAAACGGCAACGTCCCGAGCGCGCTCAGCGCGCCGACCTGCAGCGGCGTCGCATGCAACACCAAAACGGCGAGCGTCGGCAAAGCAAAGACGGTGACGGCGCTGCCCAGCAGACTGACGGTCTGCCCCGCCCATAGTTTATTGAAGTCGGACACGCGCGTTACGTTGCCTTTTGTCGAAACGACGATTCCGCTGGAAACGGGAAAAGCGCTTCCCGAGGCGGATAAGCGCTGGGAGCGAGAGCCCAGCGGCGCGAGCTAACCCGGCTCAAAGCGCGTCGAGTTCGTCGAGCGTGCGCGGCCAGTCTCCCTTTAACAGGCGCGATAAGCTGCGGTCCGCGAGCAATACGCCGCCGGTTGGGCAGCGGGCGCAATAATTTGTCTCGTTGTCGGCGTACCGAATGCGCTGCACGGGCGCGCCGCATCGGGGACACGGTTGGCCGAACCGCCCATGGACCGCCATGTCCTTACGAAGGCCAGTCACGTGCTCGGGGAATCCGGAATTCGCTTCATCGCGCAGCCGGTCGATCCAGCACTGCAGCGTCGCCGGCGTCGCGGCGAACAATCGCTCCCATTCATCAAGTGTGAGCTTGTGGGTGAGGGCGATCGGCGAGATTTGCGCGGCGTGGAGAATCTCGTCGGAATAGGCGTTGCCGATGCCGCTCACGATTCGCGGATCGGTCAGCGCGCGTTTGATCGTTCGGTTTCCGATGCTGAGCGCTTGCCGGAACGAGTCGAAGTCGCAGGCGAGGACGTCGATGCCGCCGGGGTCGAGGGCGCGAAGCGCCGGGGTTTTTCGCCGCGCACTCCTGCGCCTACGAGCGGGTAGTGCAACCGCGCCGCGATGATCGAGGCGCCGGCCATGGCTCAAGCATCGCGCGAGATGCTGACACCGCGCCGCTTGCCGTAGCCCATCGCCTATTTGAGGTGTTCCGCCATCCATGACGACCACAGCGCGAGCACGTCGTGCACGCGGACAGGGTCGCTCGGGAAGTGGCCGCCGACCGGGATACCGACGAAGCGAACCGGAACGTGGTTATCGCGCAAAGCGTGGAACATCTCGTAGGATTGCGCGATCGGGACGCGCACGTCGCCGACGTCGGAGATCACGAGTACGGGACAGCGCGTCCGCGCGGCGTATGTGATCGGACTTTGCGCCCGGTAAGCGTTCATGTTGTTGCCGACATACGGGGAGCCGTGGAATGAAAAGCCGATCTGCACGTTGCCGTCACCGAGATTGTACATATCGACCCAGTTGTTGACGGCCGCACCCGAGATGGCCGTGCGCCAGATGTGGTAGTGCGACATAAGCCACGAGGTCATGTAGCCGCCGTAGCTCCATCCACCGACCGCAACTCGGGACGTATCGACAGTCCCGAGCTTTTCGACGGCAGCAACTCCCGCCATCACGTCGCGGCCCGGGCCTGCACCCGCGTCCATGTAGATCGCGCGCTCGTACGCGTTGCCGAAATTATCGCTGCCGCGGTAGTTGGGCTCGAAGACGAGCCAGCCGCGCGCCGCCAGGATTTGCGCCCATGAATCGAACGCCGTGCCCGACGCGGCTTGCGGCCCGCCGTGCACGTCGACCACGAGCGGATAGCGGCGTCCCGCAGCGTAGTGCGGCGGATACACAAGAACGCCGTCCTCGTCGAATCCCTCGTTCTGCCAAGTGACGGGCTGCGGTTTTCCGAGTTCGAGCGCGGCCGTCGCCGCGTTCCCGTCGGTCAGGGCTTTCGGCGCGCCACCCGTCGCCGCGCGATAGTACAGCTCGGTCGGGTGCCGCGACTCTGAACCGGGAAACGCCAAAGAACCGTCATTTGCGATCGCGGCGTCAACCCAGAAGAACCACGTCGGATCGACGTCACCCATGTCGATGCGCTCAACTGAACCATCGAGCCGGAGACGCCAGAGGGCGGTGCGTGTTCCATCATGCGCGCCGACGAGCAGCGACTTGCCGTCGGGAAACCACTGGGCACGAAAGATCGCGCGATCGAGTTTGCGGCTCAGGTCGATGCCCGAACCGCCGTTCGCTTTCGTCAGAAAAACATCATTGACGTTATTGGGATCGCCGTCGCGGCTGTACAGATACGCAACGTTCGTGCCGTCGGGTGAATACGATGCGAAGCCTTCGAATGCGTGCCGTCCGGTCAAGGGCACGAGCTTGCCGCTGCCGACATCGAGCCGCACGATCTGCGAGCGGTATGCGTCGCCGTCCCGTGTGTTCGGGACGCGCGCAAAGAGCAGCGACGTGCCGTCGGGTGACCACGACAGCGGTGAGGCCGGCGGCGACGGTGGATAGGACGTTACCGCACTCCACCTTCCGGACGTCAGCCGGTGCGACATACCGCCACTTCGCGCCACCAGCCACAGATGCGACGGCGGCGCATAGCTCCTCGTCAAATAGTCGTCGTCGGAAATATCGAAGAAGTCGTGATGCTTAGCGATCGCGGTCTTACGCAGATCATCGTCGCTCGTTACGTACGCGAGCGCACCGCCGTCAGGTCGCCATGCAAACTGTTGCACGCCGGCGTGAGTCCCTGTAACTTGCAGCGCGTCTCCGCCGTCGAGCGGCAGGACGAAGACTTGACCGTGGTGATCCTTGTCGTCGGCGATAAAGGCGAGCGATTTCCCATCGGGCGACCACTGCGGAGAGGCCAACCCGTCGCGTTCATGCGTCAGCGGTCGCTGTGAACCCGAAGCGACCTCGACGAGCAACAGCGTGCCTTGCCGCTTGTCGTGTCGCGCATCGACACGCCGTTCGATGACGGCGATCTCCCTATGATCGGGCGAAAACGCCGGGTCCCCGAAGCTCACGATCCCATACAGATCGTCGGGCACCATCGTCCGTGCCACGGCGACCCCGCCGAATAGCAAGAACGCGACGAGCGTCAGCGCTAGCCTCTTCATCCGCCGACCTACGGGGCGCAGCCGCCGCCTTCCTGGATGCGGGTACGCAATGACCTACCTGCGGGAGCAAAGGGCGCAGAATTGCAGAGCAACTTCAGCGATGACGTTGCGGCGGAGAAGCGCCGAGCGACTGTCACGGTAGTTGCCGGTCGGTACACCAGGGCGTCGGCTCATGACCGACGCTTGCGTCTGCGAAGGCGCGGTCTTCGCAGCGTATGCGCCATCCAAGCATAGCGAGGTTCGCGCCGCCGAAGATCAGCGCGAGTCTCTTCAAGCCGAGCGCCAACGCAACGCACGGCAACTCCACTGCGACGATCAGGTAATTGGGATGGCGCACGTAGCGATATGGTCCTGTCACGATCGGAGCGTCACCAGGTAGGATCATGATGCGCGTGGTCCAACGCCCGGCGAGCGTTGCTAGGACCCACGCGCGACCGAACTGCAAAACGACGAAAACGCCTACAAGGAGCGGCGACACTGGACGGCGTCGTCCTCGCAACCACAGCATCGCGAGCCAACCACCGTGAAGCGTCACCATCAGCGGATAGTGCCCCGCGTCCACTTCATATGCTCCACGCCGCCGCAGGGACCGCGTATTTCGAGCCGCGATCACAAGTTCCACCGCACGCTGCAGCGTGACGAATGCGAGCAACGCAGCGCCTTTCACGCAGCCCGTTCCAGTGCGACGAAGCTCGCCGTAAAGCCGGGACCGAGCGCCGCGAGCACCGTACTGGCCCCAAGACCCCCTGCTATCGCGCGTTCGAGAACGAAGAGCACCGTCGGCGACGACATATTGCCGAAGTCGCGCATGACGGCGCGCTCGTGATCGAGTGTACCGGCCTGCAGCGCCAGTGCGGCTTCGATCGCTTCGATCACGCGCGTCCCGCCGGGATGACAAACGACGCGGTCGATGCGTTTGGGATCGAGCTCGAGACGGGCCGTCGCCTTCTCGAAGCTTTCGCGGTAACGCCGTTCGACGAACGTCGGTAAGGAGCGCGAGAGGAGAACGCCGAGTCCCGCGTCGTCGACCGCCCAACCCATCACATCAAGCGTGCGGGGCCATAAGTGTTCCGTCGCACCGGTAACGCTCGCAATCGCCGGAATCGAGGTATCGCTCGACACGATCGCCGCGGCCGCGCCATCACCGAAAAGCGCGGTTGCAATCACGTCGGCCTTCGTCGCGCGATCCAAACGAAACGCGAGCGTGCATAGCTCGACTGCGACCAGAAGAACCGTCGTTCCGGGCCGCGCCGTCGCCAGACGCGATGCAATCGCGAGTCCCGTCACGCCGCCGGCACACCCGAGCCCGAAGACCGGCGTGCGCTCCACGTCGGCGCGAAACCCCATCTGCGGGAGCACGCGCGCTTCCAAACTCGGCGTGGCCACGCCGGTCGACGACACGGTGACGACGGCATCGATATCCGCAGCGTGCAGACCCGCCGCGTCGAGGGCGCGTTGCGCGACATTTCTGAAAAGACGCTTCGCCCCATCGACGTACGCTGCCGTCCGGTCGCGCCAGCCATGCGATTCGGCAAACCAAGGCAAGGGGGAAACCGAATACCGCCGCTCGATGCCGGTTGAAGCGAAGACGCCGGCAACCCGCTCGTAGTCACGCATTTTGTGCCCGAACAGCGCACGCGACTGTTCCTCGGCGAGACGTTGATCGATCGGGTTATCGGGAACCGCGGTCGCGACCGATATGAGCTGTGCCGCGCTTGGCAAGCCGCGCACCGTACCGTCTCGCACGCTGCTTTATGCCCGAAATAACGGTCAGTGAATACAGTGAGCGGAGCTGCCGCGCTTTTAGGGAACGCCGCATGAATGTTTTTGGCTACGCTTTTCCTCGCCACGACAAGCGTGCTGGCAGCGACGCCCTCACCGGCGCTCGATGATTTCGCTTCCGCATGGTCGAGGATCGGTTCGTACAGCGCCACGCTGACCATGCACGAGACCGAAGGGACGAGCGTTCAGGATCGGACGTACGCGTACACATTTGCAAAGCCGGATACGGCGACAATCGCCATCACCTCCGGTCCCGGTCGGGGTGGTAAAGTCAGCTGGTCCGGCGGCGATGAAGTGACGGGTTCGCCTCCTGGGATACTGAGTGCCATCAAAGTCCATATGTCGCTTCAGGATCCCCGCGTAACGTCGCTGCGCGGCGACACCGTTGCGATGGCCTCCTTCCGCTGGCTCCTCGACCACATGCGCAAGACGCATGGAACGACATCGCAAGCCGCGGGTCCCGCCGTCGAGGGGAAGGCCACGAGCGAGGTCAGTTTGGCCGTCGCGAATCCGGCCTCCAACAACGACATAACGCGCGACGTCGTATTGCTCTCGCGGCTCACCAAGCTCCCGGTAGAATTCAAACGCTACATCGGCACGTCGCTCGTCAAGGACATTCACTATTCAGACATCGTAACGACCTCGACGACGACTCCAACACACTGATTGACCGGCACACATCGTTCTACTACTACGGTCAGAACGTGCGTGTTCCGGGCAGCCTACACGATGCGATGACGAGGCACGTCGCTCCCCCGCATATCGCCGCTACGAGCGCGCGACCGAGCCATCGAGACAAGCTACCAGTCCTAGTGGATTCACCTGCGCTGAATCCTCGCGTTTGCGGCTTCGCCGCAAGCCGCCCGCCATACGTCCGACACGGACGAGCGTCGGCTGTCGGACATAGTCCGGC
>JALYUD010000141.1 GCA_030853905.1 Vulcanimicrobiota bacterium | reverse complement strand
ACCGGCTCGACGCCGGCTGGCCCTTCGTCGCCGCTGCTCTTCGCCGACGACTTCCGCGCCGATACCGTGGGCGCCCCGGCAGCCGGATGGACGGCGGCATCGGGCTCGTGGCAGGTGTGCCGCGCGGACGGCTTTTCGCAGTACTGTGAAGACCGCGCCGGCGGCGGCGTCACAGTTCCGAACGTCGCCGGTCAGGCATCGTGGGGCGACTACTCGGTCGATACGGTGCCGACGGAGATTGCCGCACCGGGCGCGGTCGAGGGCGTCGCGATCATCGGCCGCCTAGTCGACTCGCAGCACTTCTACCAACTCGAACTGCGACCCGACGTTGCGGGCTCGGGGCGCCCGTTCTGGTATATCTGGAAGTACAGCCCCGGCCGCTGGACGGAAATCGCGGGCGGCCCATTTTCGCCGAGCACGCCGTCTCCTTATCGCCTGCGGCTGACGTTCTCAGGCACGAGCATCAGCGCGTCGCTGGCATCGAGCGGCAGCGGGGCCTTCTTGCCGCTGGGAAGCGGCAGCGACGGGGCGTATCGCAGCGGCGGCATCGCGCTGCGCTGTTGGGGCAACGGAACGGCGCGTTTCGGGCCGGTTCGCGTCGTCGCAATTCTGCCTGGCTCGCCTGGGCCGACGCCGCCGCCCAGCCCGGAGCCTGCACCGTCATCGACGCCCGGTTTACCGGGCGGCATCGGCTACGACGGCCAGCCCGTGGGGACGACGTTCTTCGCGCACAACGCGCTCGCGCGACCGCTCTCGGCGAACCCGCGCATCGATCCGCAAAGTGCCGCGATGGTCGCGGCGGTCACCGTCGGCGACCTCAGTGATTTGCAGTTCACAGCGAGCGGCCGTGCGGGGACCGTCGTCTCGACGGGAAAGGCGTCCGACCCATCCTACACCGTCCATTGCCTCGAGCCATGGGGACACTGTAACGCGTCGAGCGTGCACGTTCCCAACGGCACGACGGCCGGTGAGGCGACCGACTTCCACAACGCCTTCATCGATAGCGCGAACGGCACCGACACCGATTCGTGGCTGACCTGCGCCGCATACCAAAGCGGCGGGCGCAGCGGGGCGGGATATTACGGCAGCCCGTGCAGCTTTCCACTGGCCACGAGCACGCTCGACATCGGTTGGGGCGGCTCGGGTCCGCTCTCGGGCGACGGGACCGGATTTTCCGGTACGGCGAGCGGCTTATCGCTCGTTGCCGGAATCGTGCGTCCCGAAGACTTGCTCGCCGGAACGATGACGCACGGCGTTTCGATCGCGGTGCAATGCGTGCAGCGTGGCGCCAACGTGTACCCGGCGACGGGCAGCGACGGCCTAGGCAACTCGTCGTGCACGGGCGCGGCCGCGGTGCCGCGCTATGGGCAGATTTTGTGGCTGGACGGCACGGGCGAAGCGCAACTGCTGGCGATCAATCCCGTGGTGCTGCAACCATATATTCGCGCCATGCACGACTACGGATTCTACATCACCGATCGCGACGAGGGCTCGAGTGTGCCGGCGGGGACTGACGAGTTCGCCTCCAACGTCGAAGCGAACCCCGCGTGGCTCACCGTCGTCGACTCGATTCGGCACGATGCGCAGGCGGTCGACACGACGGTCGCCGCAGGAAGCTTTCATATCTACCCGCGCGTAAACGGCAACATCGCAAGCCATCTGCACATTCTCGACGTTTCGTGTTCGACCGCCGGCTGCTAGGCGACGGCGGATTGGCCGCAGGCCGAACGCAACAGATTCGGGTGTCGTCGAATCCACGGTGATTCGATCTCGGCGAAGCGGAGCGGCGACCTGAGTTTCGCGAGGTACCGCAGCGTCGGAGCGCGCAATCCTCGAGCCTGAGCGACAGCACGTATCGCATCGTCGTCGAATACGACGGCACCGATTTTTGCGGCTTCCAATTTCAACCGCAGCTTCGCACGGTTGCGGGAGAGTTGGAGGCGATACTTTCGCGGCTGTTCGCTCGCGCGATCAAAGTGACCGTGGCGGGTCGAACGGACGCCGGCGTTCACGCCTCGGCGCAAGTGATCTCGTTCGTTTCGCACGGGCGCTTCCCGGTCCATAAGCTCGCCCTCGCGCTCAATGCGGCGCTTCCGCGCGACCTGACCGCACGCGATGCGGAGCGAGTCGATCCGTCGTTTTCGGCGCGCAACTCCGCGCTTGCTCGCCACTACGCGTACACCGTGCTGAACCGCCGGACGCCGTCGGCCGTCATGCGCCGCTTCGCGCATCATGACTGGCGACGGCTCGATGCCGAAGCGATGCGAGCCGCCGCCGTCGCGCTCGTCGGCGAACATGATTTCGTCGCGTTTTGTGGCGTGCTGCCCGAGCGCGGGGGCACCGTGCGGACCCTCCACGCGGTTCGCATCGAAGCGCAGGGCGAGTTGCTGCGGCTGCACTTCGAAGGCGGCGGCTTCCTGCACCGCATGGTGCGGGCCATGGCGGGCACCTTGCTCGAGGTCGGGGCCGGCATTCGCAGGCCCGCGAGCGTGGCCGAAACCCTTGCGGCCGGCGACCGAAGCTCAGCCGGCCCGACCGCTCCTGCCAAGGGCCTCTGCCTGGTCAACGTCGTCTACCCCGACTTCGAATCGCGCTCCTCGGCTGTCGGCTGCGCCGTCCCGCGTTGACAGGGTTCGGTGCTTTGGGTAGTATCCGAGGGTTGTCCCGGCCCGCGGGGCCATTTTTGTTGCCCTCTCCGTCCGAAAGCCGGTCGTTGCGCACCTATCAGCAGAAAACCGCCGAAACCCAACACGATTGGTACGTCGTCGACGCGGCGGGCCAACGCTTGGGCGTGCTCGCGGTGCGCATCGCCCAGGCGCTTTCCGGAAAGCGCAAGCCGACCTGGACGCCGCACATCGACGACGGCGACCACGTCGTCGTGTTCAACGCCGAAAAGATCGAACTGGGCGGCAATAAATGGACCCAGAAGGTCTACCACCGCCATAGCGGTTTCCCCGGCGGCTTGCGCACCGAGACGGCGCTCGACGTCAAGGCGAAGTTCCCCGAACGGCTGATCGAGCGCGCCGTGCGCGGCATGCTGCCGACAAACCGCATGCGTGATGTGCAGCTGCGGCGTCTGCGCGTCTACGCCGGCGTCGAACATCCGCATGCCCCGCAGCAACCCAAGGAGCTGCAGTAGTGGAAGCGGCGGAGCAATTCGGCGGCACCGGCCGACGTAAACGTGCCGTCGCGCGCGTTAAGTTGAGCTTGGGTGCGGGCGTGATCACGATCAACAAGAAGCCGGTCGACGATTATTTTCCGCGTCCGAGCCTGTTGCAGATCGTTCGCCAGGCCCTCGACGTCACCCAAACGTCCGCGCGTTTCGACGTGGACGTAAAGGCCGAAGGCGGCGGTGTCGCCGGACAGGCCGGAGCGGTGCGCCACGGCATCGCGCGCGCGCTCGTCGAGATGGATGAGTCGCTGCGCGAAGCGCTACGCAAAAACGGCCTACTCACCCGCGACCCGCGCGAAAAAGAATCGAAAAAATACGGTCGCAAACGCGCCCGCAAACGCTTCCAGTTCTCGAAGCGCTAACGCTATATGGCAAAGGCCGCGACCGGATCGTCGCGGCCTTTGACGCGAGCGGCGACGCGTTCCAGCGGGCTTGCGATCGAACCGGCGCGCGCGATCGTTTCCTCGTCGGAGTAGATGGCGCCCGCGGGGGCGGCGGCTTGTAAGCCGTTGGCAAGGTTGACGGCGTCGCCGATGACGGTGTAATCCATGCGCATCGCGCTGCCGAAATGGCCGGCAACCACATCGCCCGTCGCTAGGCCGACCGAAATCTCGAGCGGATAGTCGATGCGCGGACCGATCGTCTTGACGACATCGCGCAGACGAACTGCGGCCATCACGGCGCGTGCCGCATCATCGTCGCGAACGGCGGGCGGCCCGAAGACCGCCATCAAGCCGTCTCCGTAAAACTTGTCGAGGAGGCCGTCGTAGGCGAACACGACGCGAACCGCATCGTCGAAATAGGCATTGAGGATTTCCACGACTCGGTCCGCGGAAAGTCTGCTTGCCAAACGTGTGAAACCCCGGACGTCGGCGAATAACATGGTCGCGCGGCGCCGTTCACCGCCGAGTTTGATCGAACCCGGATCGTGCATCAACGAGGCGACGACGTGCGGGGCGAGATAGCGCGAGAACGTTTCTTGAACGCGTCGCGCTTTCTCGACGTCGGCTTCGTGCGCCGCTTCGAGTCGGCGTTGTTTGGTAAGGTCGACGACGACCATGGCGACGCCCCGTCCTTCGGGGTTCTGGAGCGGTGCCAGTTGCATCGTCAGTGCTAGGGGGGTGCCGTCGTGGTGGCGACCGTCAACTTCGGCGCGCAACTGCACGGCGCCGCTGGCAAAATAGGTCTCGAACAACTCCGGAAAATCCGGCACGATGGCGCTCATCGTGCCGGCCACCCGGCCGATGAAGTCGTCTGCCGCGACGCCGAACGTTACCTCCGCAGGCCGATTGAAGGTCGTGATCTCCCGACGTGCCCCGAAGGTGATGACGCCGTTGGCGATCGCCTCCAAGATGCGGCTCTGAAACGCCTGCAGCGCCGTGACGTGCGCCAGTCGGGAGCCGATGTCGTTCGCGGCTGTCGCGAGCATCGCTAGGGCTGCGGCGGCGCCCGGGTCTGCACTGATAGCTGGTAAGTCGCGTAGTCGGGTGAGCGCGTCAGCCGCCTCCGCCCAGGGGCCGGCAAGGCGCGCTTTCACATCCACGTAATGGCTGAGGCGAGCATCACCCGTCGCGAAAAGCGCGACGGCCCGGCGGCATATCGGTGCCGGGCAGCATGTGCGAAGAGAGCGGCCTGAATGCACCGCACGAAATGAAACATGGCTCACATTCCCTTTCGGCTCCGCCGCGACGAACGTTGAGGAGACCAGCCGCGCGCACCCGTTCATAGGCCGGTCACCTTTCGGTGTCCTCGCGGAAATGTGCAGCGGCTATCGTAGGGCCATGCAAGCGATACCAGCCGATCTGATCCTGGCGGCGTCAACCGCACGTGACCGCCTTGCCGTCCTCGCACGCGCGGCAGCGGTTGCCGGCGCACGGCCGGGAAGTCCGGCTGCGGCGAGCACGATGGCTGCCGCCGCACGCGCCGCCGTCTTCACCGACGCCTTACTTTCGGCCGTGCACGCGCGGCTCGAAGAACTGAAGAGCGTCGGCAAATGAGCGAATTCGATATCTTACGTTCCGCTGCAGCCGGCATGGATGCGCAGCGTGCCGCTCTCGATCTCGCTGCCCGTAACGTTGCGGCCGCCGAAGCGACGCCCGTTCACGGTGCCGCGTTCGAGCGGCTCGTTCCGCGCTATGCCTTCGCGCCGGATCCGCCGACCCGATCAGGCTCCGGCGGCTATGAGCCGCCCGCTCAGATCGGCGACGAAGGCGGCGATCTGGCTGAGGCCGACGCCCCCTCGACCTCGCCGCAAGACCCGCCCGGCGCGGAGGCCGATGTGCCGGTTCGCTATCTCGGCGCACGAGCGGAAAACGGGGTCGACGTCGATGCCGTCACCGAAATGGTCGCCGTCCTCGAGGCGCAGCGCGCGTATGAAAGTAACGCGTCGATTTTCGACGTCGGCAAACGCTTGGCGGAACGCACGATCGATGTAGGGCGTCTCTCATGACCGTCACGCTGCTTCCCGGCACCACGCCGTTCCCGCCGGCGCCCGCGCCCCAGCCGCAGTCCACGCTCCTTTCAGGAGCGGTGACGGCTCCGTCGGCAGCGGCTCCGCACGACTTTTCGCCGGCGGCGTCATTCGGCGCCCCCGCTGAACTCGATGCGCCGCTGACCGCGGACGGGAGCGACGAGCCCCTCGGAATCGGATTGCCTCCGAGCGGCGGCAATGCGTTCGCTCGTGCGCTTTCGGACGCGTTCGCCCATGCGTCCGCGGCGCTCGAGCGGGCCGACGGTGCGGAACGGGCGTTCATCGGCGGCCGCGGCGGGTTACAAGAGATGGTGCTCGAGCGCGCCCAGGCCGACGTCGCGCTGTCGCTCGCGAGCACGGCCGCCTCGCGCGTCTCGCAGGCGCTCGGCACGATCCTCGGCATGCAAGTCTAGTGGATTCAACTGCGTTGAATCCTCGCGTTTGCGGCGCACGTACGATTCGGCGAAGCGGAATCGATGCAAGCCGCCCGCCATACGTCCGACACGGACGAGCGTCGCCTGTCGGGCAAAGCGCGACAGGCTCCTAGTGGCTGGGGTCGTCGCGCGGTGGCGTGCGCTGCGCGCGAACCAGCGTTTTCTTGCCGGGCTGCTCGCGCTCGCCGCCGTCGCTGCGCTCGCCTTTGCGCTGCTGTTGCAGCGCGACACGCGTGTGCCGCTGTTCGCGCAGCCGTTGCACGGCGAGCAACTGGCTGAAGTCGTCGAACGATTAGCGGAGTGGAACGTCGCCTTCGTGACCTTGCCTGACAACGTGCGCGTCGCCGCGAACCGCAAGAACGATCTGCTGCTGCGCCTCTCACTGGCCGGCATCCCGCACGCGCATTTGGCGACTTCAGCCGAAGTGCTGCAGCAGGCCGGCCCCCTGACGCCGCAGTCGGTGTTGGACGCGCAGCAACGCCAAGGTCTCGCGGATGATCTCGCCGCTAGCTTGCGCGGCATCGGCGGCGTAGAAGAGGCGCGGGTCATCATCGCGCCCGCGCAAGCGGGGTCGTTCGCCGATGAAACTTCGTACGCCGCGACGGCGTCGGTGCGCTTGAGCCTGCTGCCCGGTGCGACGTTGTCCAAAGCCTCGGTCGAGGGCGTGCGCACGTTCGTTGCCGCCGGCGTGCCCGGGCTCGATCCCAAGCGCGTCACGATCCTCGATGATCGCGGCGTGGCGCTCGGCGATCCTGCTGCGGCGCCGGCTTCCAATGAAGCGCAATTGCTGCAAGCGTCGTTGCAGTCTGCTCTCGATCTCGCCCTCGGAGCCGCGGCGACGATCGTGCGCGTGCACGTCGATTACGATCCGCAACTGCACGAGATGCGCGACGTCGTGCGTCGCTCGCTCGGCGGTCACGCGATCGGTTCGACTACGAGCGCCGAAACCTACCACAGCGCGAGCAAAACCTACGCTAAGCGGAACGCAGCGCTCGACGGCGGCAGCGAATTGCACGACGAGCACGTCGAAACGCCGGCCGGCCGGCTCGAACGGATTTCGGTTGCCGTCGCCGTCGACGCCTCGCGCCGCTTCGACCTGCGCAAGATTCGTGCGCTCGCGAGCGCAACCTTAGGACTCCTGCCGGGCCGCGGTGACGTCGTGTCGGTCGAAGCCGTCGCCTTCCCCCACGCCGCACCGCAGCACTCCGCTCCCATGCTGCCGCTGGTCGGCCTCATCGCTGCGCTCGGGCCTTCCGCATTCCTTGCAATCGCACTCGTCGTCGGCGTACGGAGCGGAGCACAGCCCGCCTGTGCGTTGTTGACGACGCTCGTGCAGCGCTTGACCGTGCCGCGCTCGACGCGGTTGGTCGCGGCCTTCCCTGCAGCGCATGTTCGCGGTGCGCTTGCGGGCGAGCCGCCGCACACCGCCGCAGCCATCATCAGCGCTTTACCGGCAGCGACCGCAACGGCCGTCCTGGAACTCTATCCGCCCGAGGAACGCGCCGCGATCGTTCGCCGCATGTCTCGGGCGGCGTCGCCGGTTGTGCCGGACTACGAATCCGTTCTGCGTCGTGTCTGACGGATTCGTACCGCTGGCCGCGTTCCTTCGGGATAACGCATCAAGCGCCGCAAACTCCATGGTTGGTCCGCCCCGAGGAAGTGCGCCCGACTGCACCGCCGCTGCAGCTCGCGCGTCGGAAACCTCGGCCGAGGGTTGCGCGCGACCAATCATCGGTACGAGCGCAGTCGAGCGGGTCGGCGGCGAGCTGGCCTTGATGCGCCTCGCCGCCGGCGAGAGTTTCGAGCGTGCTGTACGGGAACTACTGGTCCTCTTCGCGCGGGAGTTGCTGGGCCGAGAACTCGCGCTTGCGCCGCTCGACGTCGCCGCGCTGCTGCAGCGTGCCATAGCGAATTTCGCCGCGCTCGAGCCCGTCCACGTCATCGTCTCGCCCGAGGACGAAAATCGAGCGGCCGGCATACCGTTGCCGCTGCGTATCGATCCCGCGCTTGCAGCGGGCGATTTCATCATCGAAGTGCGCGACGGTGCGCTCGAATCGCGGCGCTCCTTTCGGCTGCAAGCAATTCTCGACTGCGCGCTGCCGGCGGGAGCAGCGTGATCGCTCGTAGCGTCGGAGGCGGCGCTGTGATCGTCCGAGCCGTCGGCTGCGTCGTCCGCACGCTCGGTGAGACGATCCTCGCGGCGTTGCCCGGCGCTCGTGTCGGCGCGGGCGTCGTCGTTCGGTCGGCGCATGGAAACGTGTTGCGCGGCGAGGTCGCGACGGTCGAAGGTTCGCGCGCCACGATCGTTTCGTACGGTCCGCTTGAAGGGATCGCGGTCGGCGACATAGTCGAACTCGATGATTCTGCCCGCAGCGCGCCGCTCGGTTTCGCCGCTATCGGCCGTGCCTTCGATGCGGCGGGCAATACGCTCGACGGGCGGCCGCCGCTGCCGGCACCGCGCGTTCGAATCGAACGCGCGCCTCTGCTACCCGGCGACCGGTGTCCGATCACCCTGCCGCTATGGACCGGTGTGCGCGCGCTCGATGGACTGCTGACGATCGGCCGCGGTGCGCGGCTGGGCTTCTTCGGTGCACCGGGTGCCGGCAAAACGACGTTGCTCGAATCGATCGTCGGCTCCGTCGCGGCGGATGCCGTCGTGCTGGCTCTGATCGGCGAGCGCGGTCGCGAAGCGCAGACATGGCTCGCCCGCTGCGATCGCCGCACGACGATCGTTTGCGCGACGAGCGACCGAAGCGCCGCCGAACGCGTTCGCGCTGCGGACGTCGCGCTGGCCCAGGCGCGTTTGCTGCGCGAGCGCGGCCTGCACGTCGTGCTGATCGTCGATAGCCTGGCGCGATATTGCGCAGCACTGCGCGAACAGCGCGTGGCGCTCGGAGAAACGGTGGGCCGGGGCGGGTATCCGCCGGCGGTCTGGGCCGACGTGGCGCGCTTCCTGGAAGGCGCCGGCAACACGCCGAGCGGTTCGTTGACCGTGCTCGCAACCGTGCTCTCCGACGGCGCCGACGAACGCGAACCGCTCTCCGACGCCGCCCGCTCGCTCTTGGACGGACACGTCGTGCTTTCGAGCGCGTTGGCACGCGCCGGCCATTTTCCGGCTATCGACGTGCTCGCGAGCACCAGCCGCACGATGGACGCCGTCGCAGATCGCGCGCACCTCGCTGCCGCGCAAACGGTTCGCGCCGCTCTCGCGTTGCTCGCGCGCACCAAAGACGCGCGTGAACTCGGCTTGGCTGAAATGACGCCTGTGCTGGCGGCCGCAAGCGCGGCCGAGCCGCACCTCGCGGCATTTCTGCGTCAGAGCGGTCCGGCGACCCCACAGGAAACGCTTCACGCCTTAACCGCGCTGGCAATCACGCTGTAAGCGCTTCCCGAGTGACGGCGCCCAGGAGCGCCCGCTCACCATCAGGATGCCGCCCGCAGTTCGTTCCGCGGTGAGGAATGCCCAAGTTCCGTTCGGCGGTGAGGAATCCGTCGGACGCCGCCCAAAATAGACCGGGTGGTACGGCCCGGTTGGCGGCGCGCTCTGGGGAGCACTTTCCGGAAGTATGCGGCGGCGCTCGCGTTCGTCGGGGTCGGTCTTTTGCCGTGCGCCGCGGGCGCGGGCGCATCGAGTGTGCTACCGCTCGAGACGATTCTGGCCGGCTATCGCAGCGCGATCGCCGATCCCGGTGCGGTCGTTCCGCGCACCTTGCGCCTGGGCGGAACGATTGCGGGCGCAGGCTTGACGGGCGCGTTCACGTCATGGAGCACGGGCGATCGCGAACGCACCGATGAAAACCTCGGGCCGCGCTCCGATCGAACCTTGCGCATCGGCGAGACCGTTTGGTATTCGGACGAGAATGGCGACGTACGACGCTTCACCGGCGTTTTCGCGCGTCGCGAACGGACGCAGCGCTTCATCGAAAGCGGTGCTTTTGCCGACCATCCCGAGCGTTGCATCCTACGCGGGCTCGTGAAGCTCGGCTCACTGCGCACCTACGCGCTCGACGTAACGCAAGACGGCGGTGAAACGGAAACCCTCTATCTCGACGCGACGACCTTCTTACCCGATGAACTGGCTTACGATGACGACGACGGCCGTACCACGATCGACTATGCCGACTGGCGCACCGTCGCCGGCCGGCGTTATGCCTTCGCCGACGTTACCTCCGACGGCGATCATGCGTTCGACACGACGCAGCGAACGACGTCGGTCGATCCGCAGGCGATGATCCCTTCCGCGGCATTCGCCCCGCTGCCCGCGCGCGCGATCGAAATGGACGCTCCTGAAACGATCGCGCTGCAAGAGCGTGAAGGCCACTTTTACGCGCCCGTGCGCATCGCGGGGAAGGCGTTCACCTTTCTCCTCGACACCGGTGCGCAAGATATCGTGCTCGACCGCGGCGTCGCCGCCGCCCTCGGATTACCGAGCGTCGGCGCCCTCGAAGCGAGCGGCGCAGCGCGCACCGGAGGTCTGGGCCTCGCGAAAGTGCCCGCTCTCGTCGTCGGAACGCGTGGCATCATGAGCAATCTGGTCGTTACGACGCTCGATCTCGGCAGCTCGACCGATGGCGCCTTTCGCATCGACGGCGTGCTCGGCTATCCGTTTTTCGCCTCGTCGCTCGTTGCCTTCGATCCCGCCGCGCGCAGCCTGACCTTCGGGCCGCCGCAAAGCGCCGCCGCTCCCGGTACGCGCATCGAGCTGTCGACCGATCGCGGTTTTCCCGAGGCGACCTTCCGTCTAAACGGATCGATCGATGCGCCGCTCATCATCGATACCGGTAACGCAGCCGAACTGTTGCTGTACCATCCCTTCGTCGAGCGCCACGCCGGCATCGTGCCGTATTCGACGACCGTGCGAAGCAGTTACGGCATCGGCGGGACGGCCGCATCGTATCGCGCGAGCCTCGACCAGCTCGACATCGGCGACATCCCTCTCTACCACGTCGAAACCGACGTGATGCTGGCGACCCGCGGCGCGTTCGCCGATCGTTTCGACGCCGGCAACGTCGGACTCGGCGTCCTGCGGAACTTCAAGCTGACGTTCGATTTCGCCCACGATGCGATGTACGTCGAACGCGGCAGCACCTTCGACGACGGCCGTACCCGTAACTAACCCGTAACACGCCGCTTATCTTTTGGCAGACTCCGCGCGCTAGGCTGTGCGTAGCGCGTGAGTCGCTGCGGACCGGCCGCAAGGCCGAACGTAAAGAGTGCGATTCTCGTCTAGGATTCGGCTTTGCCGAATCCGTTGGCGGAAGTCGGGCGAAGCCCGACACGTTCCTAGCTTCACAGAAGGTGAGAAATATCGTGAATCAGCTCGCCGATCGCTCCATCGCGATCGTGAAAATGCGGCTGCCGTACACCGACCGCCGCTCGTTATCGCAAGCGTGGCGTTCGGCGCTCGGACTCGCTGATGACCCGCTTCACTCGCCTCGCATTGCGGCGCGCCACGCCGTGAGCGCTTCCTCGTGGCCCACGTCGTGCGCGAGCCCTCCCGCCATAGCGGCCGCCGCTACGCCGGTTGCACCCGCCGGCGCGCGACGTTCCGGGTGGACGGCGCGAGCTAGCGGCGTGGGCGACGACGTTGCGCTGCGACGCTGCCGCCCGAGCAACGCGCGCGTTCCCCGCCGCATACCGTCCGCTGCGGCGCGCAGCTATGCGCCATTTAGAACGTCGCTTACGCTCGCTGCCGGCGGCGGCCGCGTGCAACTGGTGTTGCGCCGCGAACGCGAGACCTTGCATATCGTCGCGCTCTGCGCTCCGGGTAACGTCGACGTCGTTCGCCGGGCGCTGGCCTGCGCCCAAGCGCACTTGCATGCGCGCGGTGAAGTGTTGCGCGCCGACGTGCGCGAGGTGCGCGCGTGATCGACTCTGCGCTCGCTGCCGCCCTCGAGCGCATCGAAAGCCGCGATGTCGACGCGCGTAACGCGTATCGTCCCGGTGCCTTCGCCCAGAACGCCGACGTCGCACTTCCCGCCGCGCTGCACCGCGCTGCCGATCCGCTGTCGGTGGCGTTGCCCGAAGGAACGTACGTATTGACGCCCGACGCGCAGGGCAAGGTCGGCTACTCGCGCGACGGAGCGTTCCATCTGGAAGCCGGCGAGCTGCAAAGTGCCGACGGCCGTCCCGTTTTGGGTTTCGCTCTTGGTGATCGCACCAAGCTCGTGCGGCTGCGCGTCGATCCGTACGACGCTGCCCTCGGGCGGCTGCAAGAGCCACGCGTCGACGCGGACGGAACCCTCAATTATATGCGTAGCGCCGTCGATCCGCGCAGCGGACGGCAGCGCAGCGAACGGGTCGTCGTCGGTCGCATCGCACTGGCGCGCTTTCCTGCGGCAACGCAGCCGCTACGCCTCGACGCGACGCACGTCGCGCCACCGCCCGGCGTCAACGCCACGGTTGGCGTCCCCGCCGACGGAACGTTCGGTGCGTTGACGACGAACGCGCGTGACGCCGGACCGCTCGACGTACTGGCGGGGCTCGCCAAGATGCAAGAAGCGTACGTCCGCTTCGCCGCGCTGCGTTCCGCTGTGCACGGACGAGGCGAGACCGAGAAGATCGCCATGGATTTGCTCAAGTGATCGCCGCGCTCGACTTTACGGCACCGGCACGCCGCTCCGATGGACGCGTTTTGCGGGAAGCGGTGTTCCGGCGCCGTTCGAGCCTGCCGCTGTCCGCCGCGTGCGTCGTCGCCAACGGCGTACGCGAGCAACTCGCGCAGCTGCTCGCAGCTGAGCTCGACGTCGAGCTGGTCGAGCCGTCGATTCCCGGTCCCGAAGTGCGCCGCATCCTGGTTGCGGGCGCGACGATCGTGCGCGTGCGCGGACGCATCTGTGACGGCTTCGTCATCGTGCGCGCGGCCGACGCGCGGCGACTCGTCGCACTCGCCTTTCGGGAATCGGAACGCCCCGAAGCTGACCCGCTCTCGGAGATCGAGCGCACGACCGTGGAACGGATTGTGACGGCGCTGGTTCCGCTCTGCACCTCGCTGTGCGGAACCCTCGGAGCGCAGCACATCGAACACAACGAACGCGCGGCCTGCGATCTGGTGACTTATTTCGAAGTGCGGACGACGGGCGCGCTCGGGCTCGCGATCGGCTTTGCCCTGGCACGGGATCCGGTTGAAGAGGTCGGCGAACGGTTGAGTCTGACGGATCTCGGCGGCGTCGAACTCGAAGGTGTCGTCGATTTCGGTAGCGGGCGCGTCGGCATTCCGGCTTTTTCGCGGCTCGCTGTCGGAACGACCGTTCCGCTCGAGGGTTCGCTAGCCGGCGGCGGAGTGCTGCGCTTCGGCGGCATCGCCTTCGCTCGCGGAACGTGCGGCGTTTCCAACGGCCGTACGGCGATCGTCCTCGACGGAGCAGTGCGATGAACGAGGGGCGCGGCGATGTGCCGCCCGACGGACGCAACGTCGATCTTTTGCTGGGCGTCGCGCTCGGTGTGCGCGCCGAGCTCGGGCGTTGCACGATGCGCCTCAGCGAGGTCCTCGAATTGGGCCGCGGCGCGGTCATCGAATTGGACCGCCTGGCCGGCGATCCGGTCGATCTGCTCATCAACGATCGCCTCGTTGCGCGCGGCGACGTCGTTGCCACGGGCGATCGTTTCGGCGTCCGCATCACCGAGGTGATCGCACGTAAAGCCGCGCGCGTCTGATGCAACCGCTCGTCACCTTGGCCTCGCACGGCTCGCGCGCCGGTCTGCCGCTCGACATTCTGGCCGGCCTCACGTTGCTCGCGCTGGCCCCGTTCGTGCTCGTCATGACGACGTCGTTCGTGCGTATCGTGGTCGTGCTCTCACTCGTGCGTTCGGCGATCGGCGCATCGTCACTGCCGCCCAACGCCGTGCTGACGGGCCTCGCGCTGGTGCTGACTTTCGTGATCATGACGCCGACGATCGCGCGCATTTCGCACGATGCGATCGACCCGTATGCGCGCGGTGCGATCTCGCAACGCACGATGCTGACCCGCGCCTTCGGACCGCTGCGCGCGTTCATGCTCCGGCAAGTCCACACGAAGGACCTCGCGCTGTTCGCGCGGATGGCGCACGAGCGGTCCGTCGGCCCACAGAACACATCGCCCGAAGTGCTCGTGCCGGCTTTCGTCGTGGGGGAGTTGCGTAGCGCCTTCGCGATCGGCTTCGCGCTCTATCTGCCCTTCGTCGCGATCGACCTCGCAGTCGCCTCGATCTTGATGGGCCTGGGCATGTTCATGCTCAGCCCCCCAATCGTCTCGCTGCCATGCAAACTCTTGCTCTTCGTCATGGTCGACGGGTGGGCGCTCGTGTGCGGCGGCCTCCTCTCCAGCTTCCGTTAGGCGTGTGCCGTGGTGGAACAGGTAATCGTCTTGAGGCTACTTCGCGTGCTCGCACCCCGATCCGAACAAAATTAAGGTTCTTAACGGGCATAGCTCTCGGGCTGCGTTGTCAGTCGTTGTCTTGGGCGATCATTTCGTCGTGGGTGTCTTTGATGGCGTCGAACATGGCTTGGGGGTCGGTTGGGTGGGCCATGGCGGCGGCTTCGTCGTCGACCCGGTTGGCGATGAACGGATCGTCGCGGCGTAGCTGCTCCAGAAGCTCGATCAGTTTGGCAACCTTTTGCTCGTTCACCAGCGCCAGTTGCAGCGTCAGTTGGGCGCGGTGCTCGGAAAGAGCATTTTCGCGCCGTTGGGTCACGAGGATGAGCACGGTCATAAAGAGAGCCGCTGCAGTTATCAGGCCCTGGAGATACGGGAACGGCGCCGGATCGAATGGGTCGACGTTCAAGCGTCGTAAGACGAGGTTGGCGCCGATCCACACGATGATGATGGTGGCGATAGCGCCGACGCAGGCGGGGCGACTGAGCTGCGCGATGAGGCGCTCGATCATCCGCTGATAAAGCGATGCCCTGCGGGAGTGTTCGGCATGGAGCTCCGCAACGGAGCGAACCGTATCCTCGACATGGGCGGGCATTTCGGGGTCCATCGTTCCTCATTCTCGACATCGTATCGGCCGCCTCGCCGACTGCCGTCCGTGCCGTCCAGCGTTACCTGACATCGTTTTCGGACATCGGCCGAAAGGATGATAGTGTGCGGACGCGCCAAGATGTCGCCGGGTTTGGGCGTCGCGATCGAGAACCAGGGCAGGGAATGCGTATCGACGATCTGCTCGAACGGCGGAGGCCCTGTCTTTCCTTCGAGTTCTTTCCTCCCAAGACCGACGCCGGCGTCGAGACGTTGATGGCGACGGTCAAGGGCTTGAGAATTTTGAATCCCGGGTTCATCTCGGTTACCTACGGCGCGGGCGGATCCAGCCGAGCGCGTACGCTCGAAGTCGTCAAGCGCATCAAGGCGGAACTGGAGATCGAAGCGATGGCGCACCTGACGTGCGTCGGCAGCACGCGCGATGAGTTGCGGGAGCTCTTGCATGAACTCGCGGCAGCGGGGATCGAAAACATCATGGCGTTGCGCGGCGATCCGCCCAATGAAGAAGGGACGTTCCGGTCAGTCGCGGGCGGCTTTCGGTACGCGACCGATCTGATTGCCTTACTCGCCGCTGAGTTCTCGTTTGCGGTCGGCGCGGGTGCCTATCCCGAGACTCACCCCGAAGCGATCAGCAGTGCCGACGACATCGCCATCGCAGTTGCGAAGGTCGCGGCCGGCGCGCACTTTCTCGTCACGCAGTTCTTCTTCGATAACGATGTCTATTTTCAATATGTCGAACGATTGCGGTCAGCCGGCGTCACCGTGCCGATCGTGCCGGGCATCATGCCGATCACGAGTTACGCTGCGATCGGGCGGATGACGCAGATGAGCGGCGCGCGCGTTCCGCAGCGGCTGCTGGCCGAACTCGAAGCGCGCGTCGACGAACCCGAAGCGGTTCTCGAACTCGGCGTGGCTTTCTGCGCGGTGCAGTGCCGTGAACTTCTAGCCGGCGGCGCGCCCGGTCTACACTTCTATACGCTCAACAAGTCGACGGCGACGCGCGCCGTCGTGTCGGCGTTGATCGCTGCCAATGCGGTGCACGAATTGCTGGCTTCGCCCGCATCCGCCTGAAGTTGCCGCAGCACAAAGCGGTGCGCGAGCCGAAATCTGCGGGTCAGCCGTGCGCTTCGATTGCGGCGCGACAGAGCAGAGTGAGGCGCTGCAGTTCCCGCACGAGTTCGGCGAAACTGCGACCGGTACGCAGCGCTAGGCCGTCGATACCGCACACGTCGACGGCGTTGACGGTGACGGCGCCGCCGGGCAGCAACCCGAGATTCAAATCGCGCACGACGATGTTCGGTTCCGCTGCGCGGTAATCACGCAGCCGTTTTGCGTAGCCCACGGTGATGCCGGGATACGCCGACACCATTGCGGCGAAGGTCTGTTCCGCCGCAGCGGCGCTGAAAACGTCGCCGAGGCGCGCGCACATTTCGGCGAACATACCGTGCTGCAGCGAGGCTAGCCGGAGTAACGTACGAGTCGAATGGCGTTGCAGGCGTTCATGCCGCGGTAGCATCGCCGTAACGTTTGGTCGCTAGCATCGGGGCGTGGAGCCTCTTACCGGCGTCTTGCGGGAAACATTGATCGTCGCGGCGGTCCTCTGCTTTCCGGTGCTGATCGTCGCCACGGCCGTCGGAACGCTCGTAGCGGTGCTGCAAGCGGCGACCGGGGTGCAGGAACAGACGCTGACCCTGCTGCCCAAAATGCTTGCGGTGGGCACGATGCTCGCGCTCTTCGGAGCCTTCGGTCTGGGGTTGTGCGCGTCGCTGTTCTCCGACGCGATCGGGGCGCTGCCGTCGATCGTCCGCGGTGTCCCATGAACCGCACGAGCGCCGCATGAGCGACGCGTTCTTGCTGACCTTTGCGCGCTGTGCGGGCTTCGTGTTCCGAGCGCCGGGGTTTTCGCACCCCGACGTTCCGCCGCCGGTTCGCGCCGGTTTTGCGCTTGCGCTCGCGTTGGCGCTGAGCGCTCACGGCGCGACGCTCGCGCACGTGGGAACGAGCGGGCTCGTCTTCGCCCTGGCGACCGAGACGTTGCTCGGCGCGGCGATCGGCATCGCGGCGTCGATGCTGTACGACGGCGCCTTCGCCGGCGGCCGCGCGCTCGACGATTACGTCGGGATCCGGGCCAGCGTTCCGAACGCGAACGTCGATGCCGGCGCGGGATTCGGCCGGTTATGGTCGCTCGCGTTTGCCGCCGGCTTCTTCGTGCTTGGCGGCGACCGTGTCGCGCTCGTCGGATTCGCGCACGCGTTCGTGACGTTGCCGCCCGGCGCGCTCGTCGATGCGCCGGGCTTGCGTACCTTCGCGATCGCGTTGCCGGAAACGCTGCTGCGTGCGTCGTTGTTCGTCGCCGGCCCGGCGATCGGCATCGCCTTCGTCGCGCAGATCGCGCTGGCCGCGGTCGCGCGCCTCGTGCCCCGCTTCTCGACGTTCACCTTGGCCTTCCCCATCGTGTTCGCGTGCGTGCTGCTGGCGACGATCGCGGCGCTGCCGATCGTGCTCGGCGCAGCCGCCCATCCATGGTGGAACCTCGCGCCGTTGCGCGCGAGCGTGCGGTAGCATGAGCGACGACAAGCGGTTCGAAGCCACGCCGAGCCGGCTGGCGCGCGCCAAACGCGAGGGGGACGTCGCGCGCTCGCAGGATCTCGGTGCGGTCGCCGCATTTGCGGGCGCGGCCTTGGCGCTGTTCGGGGTGCTGCCGTGGCTGACCGCCGCGGCGCGCGCGGCATTCGCGGCCGCGGTGTCGCAGTCTGCCGTGCTCGGTCATGCCTCGGCGCTGCACGCTGACGCATTCGGCGGCTCCGCAGGCGGACGGTCCGCGGGCGCACTGCCGTCGTGGACGTCGTCACCGTGGCCGTACGCCGTGTCGGCAACCTCGATCGGAGCCGTGTTCATCTGCGCTTTGGGAGGCGGCCTCGGCGCGGCCTACCTGCAAACGCGAACGTTCGTGTTTCGCTGGCCGCAGCCGAAGTTTGCGAAGCTCGATCCGTTCAAAGGATGTCGGCGCGTTTTCGGCCGCGATGCGATCGTCGGCGCGACCAAGGCGTCTTTCGTTTCCGGCGCGGTCGCTTTCGCTCTGATCCCCGCCGTGCGCAGCAGCTTCGCACCCGCTCTCGGCGCGTCGCCGTCCGGCCTCGCGTTGCTCGCCCTGCGTGCCGTGCAGAGCGCGCTCGGGAGCGCGGTCGCCGTCGCCTTCGCGTTCGCCTGCGCCGATGCGCTGCTCGAAGCGAAGAAATGGAAGCGCCGCTTGCGCATGAGCTTCGATGAGTTGCGTCGCGATCACAAAGCAAGCGACGGCGATCCACTGCTGCGCGGCCGCCGCCGCCAGCGCCACCGCGCGCTGATCCGCGGCGCGGTCGCGCGCGTGCGCGATGCCGCCTTCGTCATCAGCAATCCGACGCACGTCGCGATAGCTCTCGAATATGCGCCGCCCGAAGTGTGCGTGCCGCGGGTTCTGGTGCGCGCGATGGACGCGGGAGCGCACGAAGTGCGGCGGCTGGCGCGCGGGTTCGGCGTGCCGATCGTGGAGAACGTTGCGTTGGCACGCGCGCTGCTGGCTACGACGGACGTCGGTGACTTTATTCCGCCTGATACCTACGGCGCGATCGCGGCCATCGTAGCGATGCTGCTACGCAACAATCGCGTCGAAGCGCAATGGACCGGGCCGGCGATTCCGACGCCGAGCGCGCCGACGGCTGCACCGCGCAGTGTGATCGGTTCGTAGCGCCGTGAGCGGAAAATATTTCACCTACGGTTTCGCCGGCATCGTGCTTTCGATCGTCGGCATTTTGGTCGTGCCGCTGCCGCCCCCGATTCTCGACGCCCTGCTGGCGTGCAACATCATGGGCTCGGGCATCGTGCTGCTGCTCGCGATCACGCTCGGCGATCCGCTCGAGTTCGCTGCCTTTGCACCGGCGCTGCTGATCGCGACCCTCTTTCGGCTCGCGCTCGATGTCTCCGCAACGCGGCTGATCCTCACGCAAGGCAACGTCGCGGGCGGCGTCGGCGACATCATTCCCGCCTTCGGAGCGCTGGTCGTGCATGGCAATCTGGTCGTCGGTTTGATCGTCTTCGCCATTCTCATTACGATCCAGTTCATCGTGATCGCAGCGGGCGCCGGACGCGTCGCCGAAGTCGCGGCGCGCTTCACTTTGGATGCGATGCCGGGCAAACAGATGGCGATCGACGCCGAGATGCATGCAGGTCTGCTCGATGCCGACGGCGCCCGGCGCAAACGCACCGCCGTGCAGCGCGAAGCCGACTTCTACGGCGCGATGGACGGCGCTGGCAAGTTCGTCAAAGGCGACGCGATCGCGGCGCTGGTGATCGTCGTCCTGAACTTACTCGGCGGCATCGTCGTCGGGATCGCGTACGACGGCATGAGTCCGCTCGACGCGATGAACACCTTCGCGATCCTCTCGATCGGCAACGCGCTCGTGACGACCCTGCCGGCGTTTCTGCTTTCGACCTCGATGGGTCTGATGGTCACGCGCGTTGCGGGTGACGGCTCGCTCGGCGTCGACCTCGCCACGCAGGTTCTCGAACGGCCCGGTGTGCTGCGTGCCGCCGGGGCCTTCGCTCTCGCGCTGGCGCTCGTTCCGGCTTTGCCGCATTTCCTGTTCGGCGCACTTGGGCTGGGGCTCTTCGCCGTCGCGCAGTGGG
>JALYUD010000084.1 GCA_030853905.1 Vulcanimicrobiota bacterium | reverse complement strand
GCGGCAGCGGCTGTTTGCTGCGCAACACGTCGCCGACCGTCGCGGTGCGCTTGCCCTCGGCCAAAAAGCCGTTGGCGATCATCCAGTCGTCGTTGAAAATCTTCGACATATAGCCGCGTCCGGAATCGGGAAAGACGACGACCAGAATCGCATCGGCGGGCAACGTCTTGGCAAGCCCGACGGCGGCAACCGCCGCAGTCCCCGACGAACCACCGACCAGCAGGCCCTCTTCGCGCGTGATGCGGCGCGCCATCAGAAACGAATCGCGATCGGACACGCGCACCATCTGGTCGATCACTTTGAGGTCGACCGTTTCGGGCAGATACGACATCCCGATCCCTTCAACGGCGTATGATTTCGGCGTGTCGCCGGAATAGATCGAGCCTTCCGGATCGGCGCCGACGACACGAATTTTCGAGTTACGTTCCTTCAGAAAGCGCGCCGTGCCGGAGATCGTTCCGCCGGTGCCGATGCCCGAGACGAAATGCGTGATCGTGCCGCCGGTCTGCTCCCAGATCTCGGGGCCCGTCGTGTGATAGTGCGCATCGGGATTGGAGTGGTTGTGCCATTGGTTGGGCATAAAGGCGCCCGGAATCTCACTGACGAGGCGGTTGGCGACGCCGTAATACGATTCGGGCGAGTCGGGCGGGACGTTGGTCGGCGTGATGACCACTTCGGCGCCGTAGGCGCGCAGCAGGTCGATCTTCTCCTTGGCCATCTTGTCGGGCATGACCAAGATGCAACGGTAACCGCCGATTGCAGCGGCCATTGCGAGGCCCGTCCCCGTGTTGCCGCTGGTCGCCTCGACGATCGTCGAACCGCTCCGCAGGAAACCGCGCTCCTCCGCTTCGCGGATCATCGCGACGGCGGGCCGATCCTTGACGCTGCCACCCGGGTTGACGTACTCGATCTTCGCCAGCACGAGGCAACGGGCACCATCGACGACGCGACGCAGCCGAATCAGCGGCGTCCGCCCGACGGCATCGAGCGCGCTCTCGAAGTAGCTCAGGCCGTGGGTTCGTTCGGTGATCATCGGAAGCTCCTGTGCGCCGTCTCGTGCGGATGGATGACCAAAGCGAGGTTCGCTGTTACGCCGGGAATGTCTTAGTGGCAACAGCGGGTATGGTATCGTCATGGCGACCGACTTTCGCAGCGGTACCGACTTCCCGCGCCGCGGACGTGAAGAGTTCGGAGGTTTCCTGTGGCTGTTGCGGCTTTTCGACAAGGCACGAGCAGCGGCCGACGGGACGATCCACGATTACATCTATCCGTGTCCGATGGATCAGGGCGTCATGGAGCGCTGGGGGATCGCGGCTCCAGCTTTCGATGCCGCGGTGCGGCGCGAGCGTAGCGACGCGGCAATCCATGCCTGGCTCCAAGGGCACGTCGATGCCGCGCATCGCGAGCGCGCCAACCGCTGGCTGATCGACGAGAAGGCCGACAATCTGGATCGGCAAGATGCCGAGGAGGGCGTCGCGATAGCAACTGACAACGGTCAGTGATGGTATTCGCGCGGTTGGCCGCGGTCGTCGCCTTGATCAGCCTAGCGCTGACCGGCTGCGGTTTGGGTTTGCCGCCGGCAGGTGATTACGCGACCGTGTACGGCCAAGTGACGAACGCCGCGGGTCAGCCGGTGCAGGGCGCCACGGTTCTGGTCAACGACGTCCTGACGGCAACAACCGACGCCACGGGAAACTTTACGGTTTCGCCCGTGCCGACGGGGGCGTGGTCGTACACCGTGACCGCGCCGAATTACAAGAACGTCGGCAGTACGTCGCCGCCGCCCCTCACGCCCGGCGAGAAGCGTGACTTCCCGATCCGCCTGACGTCGCAGAATCGATCGTCGACGGCACACCGGCCGCCCGGCGCAGCATTCCAGAGCCGGGTGCGGAAAACGCGCTCATCGCGCAACGCCGCTGGTCGCCGCTCCCTTATCATCGTCTGATAGCGCGCATTCAGGAGGTTTTGGCGACCGCCGCTTCTTTGGCGCGACGCGCCGCCGAAACGGGCGTTGTGCGCACGAACGAAGCGCGCCGGGCGACGTGTTCGTCGATCAGTTTGAGGACGATGTCGGAGAGGCGCTGGGAATCGTGGCGCACCGTTTGCGTTTCGCTGATCACGTTGGCGGCGATCACCCGTACCCCGCAGCGCTCGATCGCCTCGCGATCATCGTCGACGGGAACCTGGCCTTCTTCGGCATAGACTTCGAGCAGGCGACGCGGCGGCTGAACGTTGACGATCGCGTAGTCGCAGACGCGTTCGCCGCACTGTTCCAGTAACGTGCGCACGTGCGCCGATGCGGTGAAAGCATCGGTTTCACCCGGTTGCGTCATCACGTTGCAAACGTAGAGCTTGAGGGCGCTTGCGTCGGCGATGGCGCGCGCGATCCCATCGACGAGGACGTTGGGCAGCACCGAGGTATAGAGGCTACCCGGACCCAGCACGATCGCGTCGGCGTCTCGGATGGCGTCAAGCACTTCGGGTAGCGGCCGGGGCGCGGAAGGTTCGAGCGATAAGCGTGCGATCCGCCGCTGCGAACGCGAGATGTTCGTTTCACCGCGCACGATCGTGCCGTCGTCGAGTTCCGCGCGCAAGCGAACGGTTTCCAGCGTTGCCGGGAGAACGCGGCCTTTGATTTTCAGGACGCGGCTCGACTCTTTGATCGCGCGGTCGAAATTGCCCGTGATGCCGGTCATGGCGGCCAAGAACAGATTGCCGAAGGAATGCCCGCTCAGCCCCTCGCCCTCTTTGAAACGGTACTTGAAGAGATCGGTCACCATCGCTTCGTCATCGGAGAGCGCGACCAGACAATTGCGGATGTCGCCCGGCGGCAACATGCCAAGCTCGTTGCGCAGTCGCCCTGAGCTGCCGCCGTCATCGGTGACGGTCACGACCGCGGTCAGGTTCGAGGTCGAACGTTTCAGCCCGCGCAGCAACGTCGACAGGCCGGTCCCGCCGCCGATCGCCACGATCTTGTAACCACCGCGTAAGCGCCGCTCGAGCAGCGCATCGACGATCGTGTTCTCGGCCGACGGGTCGATCGCGTGGACGATCGCACGAATCCATTGGTGCAGCCCAATAAAGACGCACAAGACGCCGACGGCTATGAAGAGGTACGAGAGATAGTGCAGCGGCACCCCGATGTCCGCAAAGGCCGAATCGATCGTCTCGTTGACGGGAATCTGCGTTCCTTCAGCAACGAACCAACGCACGATTCCGTTGACGAGCAATCCGCAGCCGAGCGCCGCCAGCACGAGCCAGCGCTTGACGCCGAGACCGGGGGAGAACCAGCGCATGAAGCGCCCAAGCGACGTCGTCATGCCGCCACGAGCTCGCGCAACTCGCGAACGACCGTCACGCCGCCCGCGACTAGGTGCGCAGCCAAACGCTCGGCGATGTAGACGGAGCGGTGACGACCGCCGGTGCAGCCGATCGCAATCGTCAGGCGGGACTTCCCTTCGCGGCGGTACAGCGGGATCAGAAAATCGACGAGATCGGTCACGCGCGCCAGAAACGGCTCGGTCTCGGAAAGCGCATCCATGTACGCGATTACTTCGCGCTCGAGACCCGTGCGCTCTTTGAGTTCGGCCACATAATTGGGGTTGGGGAAGAAGCGAACGTCGAAGAGCAAATCCGCATCGAGCGGCAGGCCGTATTTGAATCCGAAGGCGACGACATGCACGGCCAGGTGGGTCGCGGCGGCGGGGCCGCCGTAGGCCGCCAGGAGCCGCGTCTTGAGGTTCTGTAAGGTGAAGGTGGTCGTGTCCCACACTTCGGTCGCACGGGCACGCAAGGGTTCGAGTGCGCGCCGCTCGCGTGCGATCGCATCGGCTAGGCTTTCCGCGCCGGCGCTCGGATGTCGCCGGCGCGTCTCGCTGTAGCGCCGCACGATCGCTTCATCGCCGGCATCGAGGAAGAGCAAGTCGACGGCGAGCCCGCGCTGCGCAAATTGATCGAGCGACGCGCGTGCGTCGCCGAATGCGCCGCCGGTGCGAACGTCGAACGATAGGGCGAGACGGTCGACGCCTTGCCGCTCTGCAAGCGAGACCAGTTCGCCCGCAAGCGCCGGCGGTAGGTTGTCAACACAACTGAAGCCGGCATCTTCGAGCGATTTCATCGCTTGGCTCTTGCCGGCGCCGGAACACCCCGTCACGATCACGAAACGTGAAAACATCACGGTTCCTCTACCTTCACGGAGAAATCGGGCGCGGGGAAATCGGGCGTTCGCCCAGCTTCGGCAGGGAAGCGAACGATGTGCCCAGCTTGGCTACGGGAATCACAGTGAAGTTCGCGGGAGCGCGGCCCCATGAGTTTCTTTTCGCCCGAAAAGGTCGACGCCCTTATCCCGATCCTCGGGCCGCTGGTCGAACGGCTCTGGAAGTTGCGGCGTGAGCTGGCGATCAAGCTGCTGGAAGACGATCCTGCGCTACGGCAAGCCCGAGGCGGCCCGCGGGCCTCGACCACGGAGCAACGCGCTGACTCGCAACAGGTCGCGCAGCTACGATCCGACCTGATCCGCGCCATACGGCGGATCGAAAGCTACGGCTGCGTCGTCAAGGACATCGACCTCGGCCTCCTCGACTTCCCCGCCCTCCACGGCGGCAAGCCCGTCTTCTTATGCTGGAAGGCCGGCGAAGAGGCCGTCGCCCACTGGCACGGCACCGACGAAGCCTTCGCCCAAAGAAAGCCGCTGTAAGAAAAGTCCGTTATTTTCCGCGTGGACGTCGTCGCTACGGGTCTCATGGCCTCTAGGCCACTTCGACCCTAGGCTCCTAGCCACGCGACAAATAACGGGCTTTTCTCCGCTATCCTTGCAAGCAAAGCTTAGGCGGTTGCTGCGGCGGGTTCAACCTTGATGAAGTCTTCCGATAAGCCTTGCAGGCGAACTTCACCGAACTCGGCGGTGTAGGCGCCGGCTTCAAGACTCTTGATCTCGCCGATCTGCGGTACGTCGGCGAGTTGCGGGATCTTCGAGCGGATCTCGTCGGGCAAGCGGACCTTGTCGCCGACGTCCAGGCCGCCCGCCGCGAACAGCTTTTCCAGCTCGTCCATCAGCATCGGCAGCGGGATCCCGTACCCTTCGCTGACTTGTTCGATCGTTTCGGTCTCGCTGATCGAGCAATGGCTGCAGCCGCCGAGATGAAACTTCGCGAAAACGCGGCGAGCGCCGGCATGCGTCTTGAACGCCTGCTCGACGGTCAGGTCTTTACTGAAATGGGCACTCATGACGTCTCTCCCGGGCGTGCGATCAGGTAACCGATTGCGCACAGTGTACTGCGGCCCAAATCCGAACCGGCCGCGAGGGGTCTGGCCTCGTCTGCTTTCGCCGCTCGCCGCTCGAATGACTCGTCATTCGACGCTCCTGGCGCCGCGATCCGACAAAGAACCCGGCGCGGCTTCACACTCGCATCCGCGAGCGCGCCGCACTACCAAGGTACGACCGCGCTCGGTCCGGCGGAGTTGCGGCGGAGGCCGCAGCAACCCGGCCAGCAGTCCGCAGGCGTAGCCGGTATGGACGACCGGGAAGAAGACGAGCGTACCAAGCGTGACGCTCGCCCGTTCGCCGCGGCGGCGAGCCAGCACCGCGGCCAATGCGTATGCACCGTAAAGCGGCACGAGGAGCGCGCGCGCTCGCGACAGCGCGAGTGCGAGCCCCAGTGCCAACGCGATCGGAGGAGCCACATGGCGCATCCGCATCGCTTCGGGATAGTGGCGCAGCGTTTGCATCCGCCAATAGCCGTAACGGCTCCACTGTCGCACCATTCCGGCCGGACCGCGCGTTGCCAGACGGCCCAGCCGGACGGGTATGCGAAAGACGCGGCCCCCGGCAGCGCGGATGCGTTCGTTCAGTTCGGAATCCTCGTTCGCAGCCCAACGCTCATCAAAACCGCCGAGGCGCTGAAGAACGCCGGGGCGATACGCGCCGAGATAGACGGACGTCACCTCTCGGGCGGCAGCGGCACTGCGGCGATAATCGTTCGGACCCAGGCCGAGCGGATTGGAGTACAGCGCGATACCAAGGGCGCTGCCGTATCCGGCCTGCTGCGGATGAGGCGTCGTCGCGCCGCCGACGGACCAGACATCGCTCGGCAAGGTCGCGAAGGCCTCGTCGATCGTCGCCACATAGTCGGCTTCGTAAATCGTGTGCGCATCGAGCCGAACGACGAGATCGGCCTGGTCGGTGCACGCC
>JALYUD010000077.1 GCA_030853905.1 Vulcanimicrobiota bacterium | reverse complement strand
GCTCCGCAGCACACAGCGCGCGCGGCCCGTTGCGCGCGCTGCCTTCGCCGTCCGACTCCGGAGCGTCGCTGGCGCGCTCCACGATCGTCGTCATGGCGGCGACCTTCGTTTCGAGCGTCCTTGGCTTCGGGCGCGAGGTCGTCAACGCGCGCTACTTCGGGGCGCACCTCGAGATGGATGCGTTCTTGGCCGCGGCGACGATTCCCACGATTCTCTTCGGCGTTTTCAACGGGGCGCTGGTCAGTGCGCTCGTGCCGGTTTTCAGCGAGTACGTGGCGCGCGGCGACGAGCCCGGCGCATGGCGGCTGGGCAGCACGCTCTTCAACATCTTGGCGGTTTCACTGGCAGCGCTCGCGGCGCTAGGCTGGTGGCTCGCGCCCATGTACGTGCCGATCATCGCCCAAGGCTTTCCGCCGGAGCAACTGCAGCGCACGATCGAGATGACGCGCTGGCTGATGCCGACGATCGTCGCGACCAGTTTGGCCGGCGTCGCGAGCGCGATGCTCAACGCGCGACAGCGCTTCTCGGCTGCCGCCTTGCAAGGGGTCGCAATCAACGTCGTGACGATCGCGATCGTCCTGTGGCTTACGCCGAAACTGTGGATTTATTCGCTCGTCCTGGGCACGGCGCTCGGTCTCGTGGCGCAGCTCGTCGTGCAGATGCCGGCGATTTTGGCCTACCGCATGTACCGCCCCGTCATCGATCTGCACCATCCGGGCCTGCGCAAGATCTGGCTGATGCTCGGACCGATTGTCGTCGGCTCGGCAGCGGGGCAACTGGCGATCTTCTTCGATCGACACTTCGCCTCGACGCTTCCGCCAGGCTATATCGCCGGCATGAACTACGCGACCAAACTGGTCGGCTTTCCGCAGCAGATTTTTGCGGTTGCGATCGCGACGGTCATCTTTCCGCTGCTTGCTTCGCAATTCGCGAGCGCCAATCGGCGCGGGATCGAGCGCAGCGTGGTCATGGGGCTGCGCTTGGTCAATTTCATTACGATCCCCGCGGTCTTTGCGTTGATCGTCCTCGCTCATCCGATGATTGCGGCGCTTTTCCAGCGCGGACGGTTCACCGCCAGCACGACCGATCTTTGCGCCGGGCTGCTTCCGTTCTCCGCGATCGGCCTCGTCGGCGTCGCCGCGAGCATCGTTTTGACGCGCTGCTGCTTCGCTTGTAAGGAAACGCGCTGGACCGTCGCGATCTCGGTTTTTACGGTCGTCCTCAACGTTGTGCTGTCGCTGCTATGGCTGCGACCACTCGGCGCGCGGGGTCTGCTCCTGGCGAACGCCGTCAGTCAATGGGTGCAGGCATTCTTGCTGTTCGCACTCGTATGGCGGCTCATCCGCGGCCTCGACTGGAAGACGATCACCGCGTCGGGAGCACGCATCGTCGTCTGCTCGGGCGCGATGGCCTTTGCCCTGGGCTGGATTGCCTCGCTCGGCGTCCACGTTCCGCCGTCGTTCGGCGACCGCGCATGGTATTTGACGGGGCAATTGCTGATCGGCGCGCTCGTTTTCGTCGGGGCCGCGCGGCTGCTCGGCGTCGAAGAACTCGCAATCGCCGTGCGCCTGATCTTGCGTAAGTTCGAGACGGGCGTACCGAGCCCGCCGGAAAACCGCGAGGTGCCGATTGCCTGAGCTGATGCTGCGCGGGCGGGCGTTGCTGCGCAGCGATTTTTTGCGGCACTCGGCCGTCGTCTTCACGGCATCACTGCTGATCAACATGCTCGGCTACGGCTTCCACTTCGCGATCAGCCGGCGTATCGGCGTCGTCGCGTACGGCGTGCTGTCGGCGCTCAACGCCGGCTATATGATCGCGCTGACGTTGGCGATGATCGCCAATACGGTCGTCGTCAAATACGCCGCCGAACTGCGCGCGCAACCCGACAGCCCGGCGCGTTTGGCGGCGTTCGTGCAGCGGGTCGTGGCGTTCGGCGCGGCGGCATCGTGCGCGTGCATCGTCGCCGGCCTGCTGGCGCTGCGGCCGATTGCGGCGTTTCTCCATGTCAGCGACTTGCGGGCGGTTGCCTTCACGATCGTGATCATCGGGCTGACCGTGTCGGGTTCGCCGATGCGCGCCGTCTTCCAAGGCATCGAAGAGTTCGTCACGTTCTCGTGGTTGGCACTGTGCGAAAGCTTCGTCAAAGCAGGCGCCGGCATCGCGTTCGTCTACGTCGGATTCGGGGTCGCAGGCGCGTTCGGTGGTTGGCTATGCGGCACGGTCCTGGCGCTTGCGATCACGACGTTCGTGTTGTTGCGGCGTTTCCGCTGGGCGCGCGGCGCTCGGCTGGACCTCGATTTGCGCCGGCTGATCGGCACGACAGCGAACGTCGCTGCGGCGGCCGTGCTGCTGGGCATCATCAGTTACGTCGACGTTCTGATCGTCAAGCATTACGCCGATCCAACGACGGCCGGTCTTTACGGCGCGCTCTCGCTCGCCGGAAAAATCTTGCTGTTCTTCGTCTCGTTCGTGCCGACGATCGTACTCCCCAAGGCGACGCGCTTGGCGCTGGCCGGACGCTCACCATTGCCCGTACTCCTTCAGGCCGCAGCCGTCACCGTCGCGATTTCCGCCGTAGGCCTGTGCGTCTATGCGATTGCACCGGGATTGATCGTGACGACCCTCGCGGGGCGCTCCTTTGCCGCCGCCGCACCGTACGTGTTTCCGTACGGCGTCGCAATGGTGCTCCTGGCGATGCTCAACGTCGTCGTCACGTACAAGATCGGCGTCCACCGCTTCGACTTCATCGCGCCGCTCGCGCTCGTCGCCGTGGCCGAAATCGTCGGCATCGCGCTGCACCATCGAACGCTCTCGGACGTCATCACGATTCTAATCGCGGTCAACGCCTTCGCCCTCGTCGCGTCGCTTTTTCGGGTCAACGCCCGTCTGCATTTGCCGGTCGTCGTGCACTCGACGGAGGCTGCTTGACGCTCCGCCCCCGCTAGCGCTCGGCGGGAAGGTGGTCTCGCCATCGCGACTCGCTTCGCGACCCCAAATTGCGAGACGTTTGATTGTATAGCGTGTCGGTAGCGTTAGCGTCCGCGTGCTTGGCGCGTTGCGTGCGCTGCTTCGATGATGTGCTGCGTTTCGGGCGATTCGAGGGCGGCGACGATCCGTTCGGCGGCGTTGCCTTCTCCGAAAAGCGGCGGGTGGGAAGCCGGCTGCGATGGGGCGGTTCGTAAGGCAGCGGCTATGGCGGCGGTGTCGGCGCCGACGAGGCGATTCCAGCCGGCTTCGACCGTGTTCGTCCATTCAGTCGTGTCGCGCAGCGTGATGCAGGGGATGGCAGCGAAATAGGCTTCGCGTTGAACGCCGCCGGAATCGGTGAAGATCGTGCGGGCGTCGCATTCGAGTGCGACGATGTCGAGGTAGCCGAGCGGCTCGAGCGCGACGATCGACGACGGCAGCGCGATCTCGAAATCGCGCAGTCGCGCGGCCGTGCGCGGGTGTACGGGGAAGACGACGGGGCGCGGCGCGCCGTCGAAGCCCGTAACGATCGCCCGCAGACGCTCGCGATCGTCGGTGTTCTCGGCGCGGTGCAAGGTGAGCAGATCGTACGGCTGCGCCTGCAAGCTCCGTAAACGCGGGGAAAGCTGGGCGAGCGCGCGCTCGCGTGCGCGCAGGAAGACGTCGTACATGACGTCGCCGCAAACGTGCACGCCGCTCGTGATGCCCTCGCCGGCGAGCCGCGCGCGCGCTTCATCGTCGGTGACGAGAGCGATATCGGCGATGTGATCGCTAATGATGCGGTTGAGTTCTTCGGGCATCGTGCGGTCGTACGAGCGCATCCCGCCTTCGACATGAGCCAGCGGAAGCAGCAACTGCTTGGCGGCCAGCGCACCCGCAAGCGTGCTGTTCGTGTCGCCCCGGACGATGACGATGTCCGGAAGCGTCCGCTCGAGCGTCTGAGCGAGGCCCGCCAGGATCTCGGCCGTTTGCGCGCTCGCGCGTCCCGAACCGACACCGAGATTGATGTCGGGCTCGGGGATGCCGAGGTCCCAAAAGAACCGCTCGGACATCCTTTCGTCGTAGTGTTGCCCTGTGTGGACGAGGACCTCGTCATGTCGTTTCCGTAGCGCCTCGGAGAGAACGGCGACTTGCACGAACTCGGGTCGCGCTCCGATGATCGAGACGATCTTCATCGGGCAGTCGTTCTGGGGGGGTAAGCGCCCCCAGGGCTCGCGCTCGTAGCCCACCCTCGATCGCGTAAGGCCCTCGGTTTTTCGCGTAGTCCTAGTCGGACACCGGTCGGCCCGCTTCGGACGGCGGTTCGTCTGGGGAGGCGAAGGGGTGCAATCAAGTGGGCGAGTTGCCGAAGAAGAGAGAAGGCTCGAGGAGGAGCCGCGCGTCGATGATCGAGACAGCACCCCGTGTTCCGCTCGTAGCTCCGCAGGTCGGGGAAGCGGAAATCGCCGCAGTTACGACGGTGCTGCGTTCTGGACAGTTGGCGGGCGGCCCGCAGGTTATGGCTTTCGAGGGCGAGTTTGCCGCGCTTGTCGGGGTCGCTCATGCGGTTGCGCTCAATTCGGGCACCGCGGCCAATCACGCCGCGCTCGATGCTTTCGGTATCGGCGAGGGCGACGAAGTTCTCTCCACCCCCTTTACGTTCGCCGCCTCGGCGACCCCAATCCTGATGCAGCGGGCGATTCCGCGTTTTGTCGACATCGATGCCCGCACGTTTAATCTCGATCCGAGCGCTGCACGCGCCGCTGCCGGCGCAAAAACGCGGGCCGCGGTACTGGTCGACCTTTTCGGCTGCCCGATCGAACCAAACGGCGTTCGCGAGCTGCGCGAATGCGGCGTGCGGCTGCTGGAAGACGCGTGTCAGGCGGTCGGCGCCAAACGCGACGGCCGGGCCGCCGGATCGCTGTGTGAAGCGGGTTCGTTTTCGTTTTATGCGACCAAGAATATCATGACGGGTGAGGGAGGCATGCTCGTCAGCGATGATGCGGACGTCGCGGAGCGAGCCCGCCGCTTTCGGCACCACGGTCAGGGCGCTCGCTACGAGTACTTGACGCTCGGTTACAATTACCGCATGACCGACATCACGGCCGCCATCGGCCGCTCGCAGCTGGCGCGTCTGCCGGCGTTCGCGCACGTACGCCGCACGAATGCGGCCTTCTATGACGCCGAGCTTGCGGGCATCGAAGGCGTGAGCGTCCCGTTCGTTCCCGTCGGGGTCGAGCACGCTTACCACCAATACTCGCTCCTGATCGACGGCGCGCAAACCCCGAACGGCGCCGCCCGCGACGACGTGCGCGCGGCCTTGGCGGCGCGCAACATCGAGAGCGGCATCTATTATCCGAAGCCTCTGCACTTGCACCCGCTGTTCGCGGCGTACGGCTATGGCCCCGGCGATTTCCCGATCGCCGAACGCGTCTCGAAGCAGATCGTGGCTTTACCGATCGGTCCGCACCTCGACCACGAGCAACTCGCGTGGACGGTCCGCAGCGTGCGGGCAGCGGTCGGCGCGCCGGAGTAGCGCGTGGCTAGGCTGTCACCGCTGCGCATCGGGGTCGTCGGGTTCGGCTCGATCGGCCGCCATCACGCTCGCAATCTTGCGGCCATGCCCGACGTCGAGTTTGTCGGGGTGGCCGAAACGTCGCTTCTCACGGCGGCGCAAGCCTCCGCCAACGGCTATCGCACCTTTTCCTCGGCGCGCGATCTGTTGGCCGAGGGCCTGGACGCTGCGGTCATTTGCGTTCCGACCAGTATCCATGAGGAAGTCGCAAGCGACTTCATCGATCACAACGTCGCCCTGCTGATCGAGAAGCCGCTGGCGCACACGATGATCGTCGCGAAGCGTTTGCTCGCACGCTGCCGCCGCGCCGGCTTGCCGCTGATGGTCGGCTACGTCGAACGCTATAACCCCGCGATGACCGCAATCAAGGATTTCGTTGCCGGCGGTAATCTCGGCAAACTCGTTAGCATGTCGGCCCGACGAGTCGGCATCTTGCCGCCGCGCATTCGCGACGCGAGCGTGCTGATCGACATCGGCGTCCATGACATCGACATGGCGGCGTTCATCACGGGCGCACGGCTGAACTTGGTTTGCGCGCAAGGCGGGATGGCGCTCCTGGACGACCGGCTCGATTTCGCAACGTTGATGCTCGATGCGGCGGGCTGTGTCGTTTCGCTCGAAGCGAACTGGGTCACGCCGGTCAAGATCCGCGAGGTGTCGGTCACCGGAACCAACGGCTACTGCCGCGTCGATTATATCACCCAGGAGGCCTGGTTTGCGCCGGGCCAACGGTTTGAACCGACCGGAACGTACGACGAACTCGTGCGTCAGTACAAAGAAGGCACGCTCATTTCTCTGCCCGTGGCCAAGCGCGAACCGCTCGCCTGCGAACTCGACGTGTTCGTTCGCGGCCTGCGCGGACTCGAACCGCTGCCGGACCCCGGTATTGCGCTCGCCTCGCTGCGCATCGCCGAAGAGGCGACGGCGGTCATCATGCGCATGCCGATGTCTATGCACGTCGTCGCCGTGTGACCCTGCCGGACGTCGCCGCTCCGCCGTTCGTCCATCCCACGGCTTTCGTCGAAGACGGTGCCCAACTCGGCGCGGGCACGCGCATCTGGCATCACGCGCAGGTCCGCACGCGCGCGCGGATCGGCGCTCGCTGCATCGTCGGCAAGGGCGCATTCGTCGACTTCGACGTCGTCATCGGCGATGATTCGAAATTGCAGAATTATGCCTGCGTGTACCACGGCGTTACGCTCGGGCGTGGCGTGTTCGTCGGACCGCATGCGGTCTTCACGAACGACCGCCGTCCGCGCGCGACCGACCCGCAATTTGCGCCCTTAGGCGACGGGGATTGGGACGTCGGCGAAACGACGGTGGCCGACGGTGCCGCGATCGGCGCCAACGCCACCATTTTGCCGGGCATCGCGATCGGCCGCTGGGCAATGGTCGGCGCCGCAGCCGTGGTCACGGCCGACGTTCCGCCCTACGCGCTTGTCATCGGTAGCCCGGGCCGCCGCCTAGCCTGGGTCTGCCCCTGCGGAATCCGCTTAGCCGACAACGCCGAAACCTGCCCGCGCTGCGGTCCGCTGCCCCCGGACCATCCTCTCCGTCAGTAACGACTGCCTCAGTAACGACGGACGTTGGTCAGATTTGCGGCTCGGAACGCTTCTTCGACGCGCCCCGCCGAATCGTTTGTGGCGAAGTAGGCGACGACGGAGCGGCCTCGTTCGATCGCCTCCAGGTAATTGTCGAGTTCGGATTCGGGAATTTCAAAATCACCCAAGCGATCGTCGAGCCCTTCGCTGCGGAAATAGCCGCGTCCGCGATGTTGGTTCGTGAGGCCCGGGACGGTGGTTCCGCTCCCGTAGTTACTTCCCGCGATGTCGTCGCCCGCAAGGCCGCCGCGCCGAACTCCCGTCTCGCCATCTTCGGGACCGACCACTTGCAGATCGTCGGGTGGAACGCCGGCCTCGCGCAGCGCTGCTTTGAGTGCGTTCATATCGCCGCTGGGCGAGAGACCGGTGACGACCAAACCCATACAATCTCCCTTGCGTGCCGCAGATGATGCGCACGCGGTCTTTCATGTGTTATGTGGAAAGCGCCGCTTCGCCGCGCGGCCCGCTCCAAGCCTTTTGAGGCAAGGGATTCAACTGTGTCGAATCCCTTGCCGCCCTGATCGACTGTGTCGGAAGGCAAATCAGAGTCGGCCGCCGCCGTTCATCGGCGATGCGCCGATCGTGGACGCACCTGGTGGTCCGCCGCCGAACGAGCGGAACGACGTTTCGCGCATGAAAGCGAGGATCGCCGAGCCCAAACCGACGAGAAACACCAGAGCGATGACCGCCCACCCGATGGTCGGAAGCGTTTCCGCGCCGGTGACGACGACGAGCCCGAGCCCTAAAGCCGCGAGTGGTGTCGGGGTCGTATGCGGGCGCAGCAACTCGTAGAGCCGCCGTCCGATCAAGAGGGCGACCGCGGCGTTGCCGATGCACAGTCCGGCGAACAGAAGCGCGATTTCGATTGGAATCAGCGGAATGCCGAGGATCGAGAAGGCGAGAAACACGGCGATCGGCAGAATCGCGATCGCGCCGAGCGCTCCGACGACGCCCGAAAGTCCGGGCTGCCTTTCGACTCGATCGAGGGCGACGCGCACGCGCATCGGAAAAAGCAAGAACGCGAAGAGCACGAGGACGTCCCAGGCCAGCTTTCGCAGGAAGCTGCGGTTCTGCGCGAAGACGTCGTCGTTTCCGAGCGGTCCGAGCCACGGGACGAAAGCGTCTCCGCTCGCGTCGACCACGCGGCCATCGACTTGGCACCCGTCCAGCTGTGCGAACGAACCAAAGAACGTATGCACGTCGCCGTCGATCTCGGCGCCGTCGCTGCAGGTCACGTTTCCGAACACGACGTTGAGATTGCCGCGCACTTCGTCGCCGTCGCCGATCGCCAGATCGCTGAACCAGACGGTCTTACCGTGATCGTACGTGCGCGCTGAGGCGAACTGGACATTCGCCGCAAACGTTGCAACGAAAGCGGCGATGATAAAAACGATGCGGCGCATCACCGCGATTCGCTTATCGATGCCGTAGCGGCGCGACGCGAGCGGCGCAGCAAATAGAGGCCGACGATGACGCCGGCGAGCGCAACGTCCCCTCCGAGGATCGCGCCCATCGTGCGGGTTACGTCGGCAGTTTGCGAACCGAACAGTTGCCCGACCGAGACGGCGAGAATGCCGAACGTGCGACCGGCATGTTGTGCCGACGCTCCGAGCATGCCCAACATCGCCGCAGCAGCCGGACCGCCCCACCACAGAAACGCGCCGATCGACGCCCACGCGAAGACGATGTACGTTGCCAGAACGGGCAGCGCCGCAGTGCGGTGCACGTGCGGTTGTGCCAGCGGACGCACTTCCGCCATTACCTTGAACGTGAAATTGGCCGCGAGCTCGAGTTGCCGCGGGGAAAGCAGCAGCGCGTCGATCACGCGCAATTCTTCGAGCAGCGAGGTGCAGTTCGCGCAGCCGGGAAGATGCGCCGCGACGCGCGCCCGTTCGCGCGGCGCAAGGCTCCCCTCGACATACGCGTCGAGCCGCTTCTCAGAATACGAACAGTGCATCGTGAATTCCGAAGCGCGCGCGCTTCTTGGCGGTCTGCTCGTCCGTAACGGACGCATCGAGCGAGGCCACGGCGACACGCTCGCGATCCCGCAGCTTTTCCGCCAAAGCGAGCTTTCCGCGGTGAATCAGCGTTTTGACGTTGCCGAGCGACAGGCCCATCGTCTGCGCGATCGCCTGATACTCCATATTATCGTAATAGCGCAGCGACAGCACCGCGCGCGTGCGCTCGGGCAAGGCTGCCAGGGCCGCGCGCACGTCGCTCTCCGCCTCGGCTCGTAACACGCCGAGCGACGGGTCGGCATCGTGCGAAGGATCGGGCAGCGCTTCCTCGAGCGTGCGATCGTCACCGAGCCCTTGCGTTGCGGGGCGGCGCTGCGACTTGGCAAGGTAGGTGCGGACGACGTTACGCGCGATGTGGTACAGCCACGTCGAGAACTTTCCGAGGCTGGGATTAAACGTGCCGAGGTGCGCATACGCGCGCAGAAACGTTTCTTGCCCCAGATCCGCGACGTCCGCGGAGCCGTGCACGCTTGCAC
>JALYUD010000076.1 GCA_030853905.1 Vulcanimicrobiota bacterium | reverse complement strand
GGGTGTATGCGGCGCCGTACGCTTCGAGCGCCCAGACTTCCATTTCACCGAAGCGCTGGCCCCCGAATTGCGCCTTGCCGCCGAGCGGTTGTTGGGTGATCATCGAGTACGGGCCGGTCGAACGCGCGTGGATCTTGTCGTCGACGAGATGGGCGAGTTTGAGCATGTAGATCATGCCGACCGTGATTGGGCGATTGAAACGATCGCCCGTGCGCCCGTCGCGCAGCCACGTCTTGCCGTCGGCAGGAAGTCCCGCGTCCTGCAGCCACTCGGCGATGTCTTCGGCGTGCGCGCCGTCGAAGACGGGCGTCGCGATGAACATGTCGAGCATGCGCGCGGCCCAGCCGAGGTGCGTCTCCATGATCTGCCCCAGGTTCATGCGGCTCGGGACGCCGAGCGGGTTGAGAACGATATCGACCGGCGTGCCGTCCTCGGTATACGGCATGTCTTCTTCGGGCAGCACTTTGGCGATGACGCCCTTGTTGCCGTGGCGGCCTGCCATCTTGTCGCCCTGCAGAATCTTCCGCTTCTGCGCGACGTAAACGCGCACGAGATGACTCACGCCGGGCGACAGTTCGTCACCGTTGTCGCGCGAGAACATCTTGACGTCGATGATCTTGCCTTTTTCGCCGTGCGGAACTTTGAGCGACGTGTCGCGAACTTCACGCGATTTCTCGCCGAAGATCGCGCGCAGCAGCCGCTCCTCGGCGGTCAGCTCGGTCTCGCCTTTGGGTGTTACTTTACCGACTAAAATGTCTTCGGGCCTGACCTCGGCGCCGATGCGGATGATCCCGTTCTCGTCGAGGTCCTTGAGCGCGTCTTCGCCGACGTTGGGAATGTCGCGAGTGATCTCTTCGGGGCCGAGTTTCGTGTCGCGGGCTTCGCACTCGTACTCTTCGATGTGAATCGAGGTGAAGCGATCGTCCTTGACCATCCGCTCGGAAATCAGGATCGCGTCTTCGTAGTTGTAACCTTCCCACGGCATGAAGGCGACCAGCACGTTTTGCCCGAGCGCCATCTCGCCTTGGTCCGACGACGGACCGTCGGCTAGGATCTGGCCGCGCACGACCTGTTCGCCGACCGTGACGATCGGCGTCTGGTTGATGCACGTGCCCGCGTTCGAGCGCGTGAACTTCAGCAGATCGTACGTCTCATCGAGGCCGTTCTCGTCGTTCTTGACAACGACGGACTTGGCGTCGACCCCTTGCACGACGCCGTCAGCGCGCGCCAGCACGCAACCGCCCGAATCCTTCGCGGCACGATATTCCATGCCGGTGCCGATGATCGGCGCCTGGGGACGCAAGAGCGGCACGGCTTGACGCTGCATATTCGCGCCCATCAGCGCGCGGTTGGCATCGTCGTGTTCGAGGAAGGGAATCAGGGCGGTTGCGACCGAGACGATCTGTTTCGGCGAAACGTCCATCAGCTGGACGAGATCGGGCGGCTCGGTGACGTACTCTTCGGCGTACCGTGCGACCACTTGGTCGGCGGCGATGCGGCCGTCGGTGGCGAGCGGCGTGTTCGCTTGCGCGATGATGTACTCGTCCTCGCGGTCGGCAGTCAAGTAGCGCAGGTCGGTCGAGACGACGCCGCCCGAGACGATGCGGTAAGGCGTCTCGATGAAGCCGTAACGGTTGACTCGCGCGTAGGTTGCGAGGGAACCGATAAGGCCGATATTCGGACCTTCGGGAGTCTCGATCGGACAGATGCGGCCGTAGTGCGAGTGGTGGACGTCACGCACTTCGAAACCGGCACGTTCGCGCGACAGTCCGCCCGGGCCGAGCGCTGAGAGGCGGCGTTTGTGGGTCAGTTCAGCGAGTGAGTTCGTCTGGTCCATGAACTGCGAGAGCTGCGAGGAGCCGAAGAACTCTTTGATCGCAGCGACGACGGGGCGGATGTTGATCAGCGCCTGCGGCGTAACCGTTTCAATGTCTTGCACGGTCATGCGCTCGCGCACGACGCGTTCGAGACGCAACAGCCCGACCCGGAACTGGTTCTGCAACAGTTCGCCGACGCTGCGGATGCGGCGGTTGCCCAGATGATCGATGTCGTCGATGTGGACGAGCGGCTTACCGTCGGGGCCGGGCGTCTTCATCACGACCTTGATCAACCGCCGGATGACGGCGATCATGTCGCCGCGCGTCAGGCTGCGCTTGGTGATCGGCGGCACGGGGACGCCGATCGCCGAGTACTCGCGCAACTCCGGGCGCAGCGCGTTTTCGAGCTTGCCGGAAAGCTTGTAGCGGCCCACTCCGGCGAGGTCGTAGCGCTTCTCGTCGAAGAACAACGACTCGAGCAGCTTCTCGGCATTCTCGGCGTTTTCGGGTTCGCCGGGGCGCAGCTTCTTGTAGATCTCCTTCAGCGCGTCCTCGCGTGTTTTGACGTCCTTGTCTTTTTCCAGACAGTTGACGATCAGCGGCGAGTTATCGAAGAGCGCGAGGATCGCTTCGTCGCTTTCCCAAGCACAGCCGAGATCGGGACGCGACAGCGCGCGCACGAACGTCGTGACGTAGATCTTGCGGTTCTTGTCGATGCGGACGCCGACGGTGCCTTCGGTCTCGTCGTTCTTCGTGCCGTTGTCGGTTTCGAACTCGATCCAGGCGCCGCGGTTGGGAATGATCGTTGCATTGTATGTTGGACGATTGTTCGTGTCGACGTCCTGCAAGAAATAGACGCCGGGCGACCGTACGAGCTGGCTCACGATCACGCGCTCCGCGCCGTTGATCATGAAGGTGCCCTTATCGGTCATGAGCGGGAAGTCGCCCATGAAAATTTCCTGGTCGGGGATGCCTTTGATTTCACCCGACTCGGCCGTGATCAAGCGCACGCGCACGCGCAGCGGCGCGCTGTAGGTCATGTCGCGTTCGCGACACTCCTCGACCGTGTATTTCGGTTCGCCGAGCGCATGCTCGCCGAATTCGAGCACCAGATTTCCGGTGAAATCTTTGATCGGAGAAATCGACTCGAAGGCTTCTTTGAGGCCGTCGGTGATGAACCAGTGGAACGACGCTTTTTGCAGCTCGATCAGGTCGGGCAATTCGAGCACGTCGGCGATCTTGGCAAACGTATAACGCTGACGTTTTGCGCCGGGGTCAGCGTAGCGCTCGACGGTGAAGGCCTCGGTTTCGGGCGCAAATGGCGCCCCGGGCTGCGCCGGCGGCGGCGTCAAAGTCGCGAGCGCGCCGTCGCCCTTCGAGCCGGCGGCGCGCTTGGAACGGGTGCTTTTGCCCGAGGACGACGCCTTGGGGGCGGACGACTTGGGAAGCACGGATTTCGCCATTATTGTTCTTGTACTCTCAAACGAACGACGGGGTGACACGCCTTCGGAGCCGGAAGCCACAAATCAAAGCAGGCCAGCGAGTCCCCTCGCCCGCCTGAGCTCCGCGCGGACCCCTAGGGCATAGGGGTCCATCGTACCACCTTCATCTCCGTTTGGGAAGGCACCGAAGTCGAATCAGAGACCCGCGCATGTGAGCGCAGCTCCGGATTCGACTTCGTCGAATCTGTTGCGTTCGGCCTCCGGCCGATACGCCGTTGTCGGCTGTCAACAAAGTCCGACAGCCTCCTGGGGCGGAACTAAGCTACCGTCAATGGAGAAAGCGGGGGCTATCGCAGCGGCCTTGGTTCCGGTCGCGGGGTCCACTTCTTGGCGTCCCGCCATTCGGTTTCGAAGCGCCCTCGCAACGTCACAACGGCGTCGGCGTTGGTCGTCACGAGTCCCCAGTCGCTCTGGCCGGCGGTATCGTTGGTCAGGCCCGTCGCATTGGTCGAACCGAGCCAGACCCGATCGGGTGTAAGCGTCAGCTTGTCGAGCTCGCGGCCAGAACGGATGTCGGCACCGGCGCCTTTCAGCGTCGCCAGAGCCTCGCGCGCGAATTGAGACGTGCATTCGTGGGCGTTGACGATCAAGCGAACCCCGTCTCCGGCGGCAAGGCGGTCTTTGAGTTCGTTCACGATCGCTCCGGTGCTGATGTCCTCGGTGGAAAGGGCGATCTCACCGCGCGGCGCCGCAGCGATGGCAGCAGCTTCCTGGTGTATCGCGTCGCACTTGATGAACGTCAGGCGCGCGGTTCGGGCCGGGTGGCCCGCCATCGCGTTCGCTCCGGCGACGACATCAGCCGGATCGTCGTCGCGAACGGTGAGGTCGTAGCCCCTGCGCGGGAAGTTGCGATCGTCTAACCAGAGGACGTCATCCACAATCGCCGCCTTGGCGTGCGGGATGATGTCGTCCGACGGAGGGACCAGATAGGCGTCGACCCCGTTCTCGCACAAGTCCTGCACCATTCGTTTGGCTGTGTCTGCGCGTGAACCGCGATCTCTTCCCACCACCTTGCCGTCAAGCCGGACGTGAACGTCCGCATGCTTCGTGCACGCTTTCAACCGATCTACCATTTCTTGCGTCAGGCTGTACGATGCGATCGAAACGTGGTGGGCGTTTTCGAGCGCGGAAACGAATTTGTCGTGCGACGACAACTGGATGCTCACGCCCTCCGCTTCGCGACGAGGGACGCGCACCACAAGGGATGCGCACTCCACCACGGGGCGTTTAACAAGCCGCCGAGGACGGCGAAACCCGTAAGAAGATTGGCTTGTAATCGAAACGAACCGCTCGGTGTATTACACACCGGCGGTTCGCATCGTTTGACTAGAGAGCAATGATCGCTACGGAGGAAGCGCACCCGATTAGGACGAGCGTCCCCGCCTAGCCGATCCGCAACGTCGGTCTTTCCATCGGTCGCTCGACGAGCAACCAGTTTCTACCGCGACCGTCGCTAGGGCGGCTCGCTTCGCCAGGCACGTGCCCGGCGGCTCTCTTAGCGGTAACTGCCGCTGCGCGTTTGAAAGCAGTCGCGGCAGTAAACGGGCTTGTCGCCGCGCGGTTGGAACGGCACTTCGGCCGTTTGTCCGCATTGGCTGCAGGTCGTCTGGAACATCTCGCGAGCGGCCCCGCGCGAACCGCCGCCGTTGCCGCCGTAGCTTCCGCCGCCGCCGCCACCGCCACCGCCGGCGCCGCGTTGCGCTTTACGCGCGGTCCGGCACTCGGGGCAACGGTTCGGCTTATTTTGAAAGCCTTTGCTCGCGAAGAACTGTTGTTCTCCCGAGCTAAAAATGAACTGGCTGTTACAATCAACGCAGTTTAGGGTCTCGTCAGTGTACATCAAGGGTCTCCTGGCATCTGTTGAGTTTCGGCCACGCTTGAGTACCTGAGAGAGCTGCTTGCTAACTACCGGTCCGCGATGGTTTCGAGCCGGGCGGCGTGACGCCATGAGTACCCGCACCGACTGCTGCGACTATAACACACTCGAACCCGCGGTGGTTGCTTTTCTTTGAAATTTCCTCAGAAACTGGGGCACGCCCTCGTGCGGCTCTTGAGCGAGCGCCGAACCGCTCGCCCTCGCGCGGCATTCAAACAAATCAAGCGAGCGTTTTACGCATCGGTTGATGCAGTATCCCGGCGTCCCACATCGCCGGTCCGTCGTCGCAAAAACCGGCCCGGACGTAAAAACCGCGGGCATGCATCTGGGCGTGAAGACGCACGATCGCGAAGCCGCGTTGGCGCGCCGAGGCGACGAGCGCGGCAAGCAGCGCGGCACCGGCCCCGAGTCCCCGCGCGCCGGCATCGATCGCCATCCGGCCGACCTGCACGGCACCTGCGTCAAGGACGTAATACCGCCCGGCGCCGATTGCCGCGCCGCGTGCATCACGCAGCAACGCATGCACCGCGGCTTCGTCCGTTAAGTCGTGAGCGTCGATCTCTTCATCGGGCGGAACGCCCTGTTCGTCGACGAAGACGCGGGTGCGGATCGCGAGCGCCGTGCGCAAGCGTTGCGCATCCCGTATGCTAAAGAGTTCGACCGTCACGATCGCCTGCGTCCTGTGCGTCGGAGCCGCGCGCGAACGCTATCTCGAAGCGGCGCTGGCCTCGATCGCCGATGCCGTCGACGTGCTGGCCGTCAACGACAATTCCGGGCTCGTGCGCAGCGAAAATCGCGTCGTACTCGAAGACAGCGCGCTGGCTGCACGCGGCGCGCTGCGCGTCGCGGCGCACCCGTTCGTCGATTTCGCCGACATGCGAAACCGCGCGTTCGCGCAGTTGCGCGAACTCGCCAAGCCCCCCGACTGGGTCCTGTTTCTCGACGCCGACGAAGTGCACGGCCAACAACTCCGCTACGTGGCGCGCAAAATCTTGCCCCGCGTCGACCTTGCCGTCGGCGAGGTCGATGCGTACACCTATCATTTCTGGGGGACGCATCGCTGGATTACCGACGTCGCCCGGCGCCTCGTCTTCTTTCGCTACGATCCCGCCATCGTGTGGACCGGCCGGGTCCACGAGAAAGCGCTCGGCATCGGCGGCCGCGCGCTCGTGCTGCCGTACACGTATCACCATTACGGCAACGTCGTCCCTCCGGCAACGCTCGCTCGCAAACATCAGCAGTATTTCGCTCTGGGCAATAAGGTGCCGCGGCCGCCGCAACCAAAGGAGGCCACGGCGGACGTCTACGTCGCGAAGGCGCGGGAGGTTCGACCATATCGGGGAGCACATCCGACGGCAGTGCGCGCCACGCTCGAGCGGCTGCGGGCGGAATACGGGCTTGAGTTTGCCGCGCTCGACGCGGCGCTCACGGCAGCCCGCGGCCCGCACTCCCGCGCACGCGGCGGCCTGCATGCGTTCAACGAAGCGTTGCGCGTCGAACTGCGACGTGTGCAACGTCCGTTCGTCTATCCGCTTCCGTCGCGTGCCCGATAAACGACTCCAGCGCCTTTCCCAAGCCGCATGCGCGCGCATCAGCGCGCTTGCGGCCGAACCGCTCTCACGCTCGCGCTCGAGGCCGCCGGTGAAGCGACATGTTTGCCCTCATCAGCGCAGTCTGGCGCGGACGGCTGTGAAGGCGACCTTCTGGCTCGGCGGAGCACCGCTCGGACGATAGCCGTCCACAGAAGCTGCCACCGCAAACGACGAGCGGTGGCAGCTTTGCGTTTTACTTCTCTAGGAGCCTGTTGGGCTGCGCCCGACTGGCGACGACGGGCGGCTTGCGGCGAAGCCGCAAACGCGAGGATTCAACGCAGTTGAATCCACTAGTGGTAAGCGGCAAGTTTAACGTTGGTCATCCCCAGCGCTTGGGCGAGATCGTAATGCGCTTGATCGGCGATGCGGTGATAGTTGGCATCGGGGCCGGCGCCGTACTTTTGGTCGATGTCGTCCATCACGTGCTCATGGATTGCGTGGGTCACCACATGATCGAGCATCACGCCCTCGTAGTACGTTTCGTTTTCGAGCCCGAGGTTGGTGATCGTCTTGGCCAGTGCCGTACCGTGCAACGTCGGCGTCGGGAACTTAACGCCTGCAGCGGTGGCCAAACGGACCGCATCGTTGACGGCGTAGTTTTGAACCGTCACGAACGAGGCGAACTTCGCAGCGCCGTATTGCTTTTGCAGTTTCGCGATCTCGGCATCGGCGGTCTTGTCACCGGCGAGCGCGGTCAGCGCTTTTGCGATCGAGAAATCGCCGGGCGTCCCGCCGGCCGTAACGAGCGAGATTGCCGCGTCGAGGTCGGGCGAGCCGGTGTACGGGATGCCGTCCGCACCGGCAGTGCCGGTCGGCATGCCGTGCTCCATCCCACTCGCCATCGAATCGCCTGCCATCGGACTTGCCATTGCGCCGGGCATCGGACTCGACATTGCGCCGGGCATCGGGCTCGCCATTGCGTGCGGCATGGGGCTGGCCATCGGCTGAGCCGAGTGCGCGCTCGCCGCCGTCCCGCCGATTAGGACGCACGCGGCTATAAAGGGTACGATTGCCTGTCTGAACATGGGTTTCTCCTCTTCAACGTAACGTGATGGTAACGAGCGCATGAACGACTCGGATTCTTCCAGGCGCCCCTCCCTGATGCACGCCGCGAATCGACTATTATCGCATCTGAAGGTACAGCACGACGCATCATGAGCGTCGGACGACAACCGCCGCCAGTGAACGATGATCATACGGCGCAGCACGCAAGGACCCATCTCGTCACGGGAATTCTCCAACGCGCGGGCGCGGTGCTGCTCGTTGCCTCGCGCTATCCGAACCATCGCGAACCGCTGTGGAATCTTCCCGGCGGGCGCCAGCGCCACGGTGAATTGTTGGCCGATACGTTGCGGCGCGAATTCATCGAGGAAACGTCGCTCACCGTTTCGATCGGAGCGCTACGCTATGTGGCGGAGTCCTACGACCGCGCCGGCGGCGCGCACTTCACCAACTTCACGTTCGACGTCGATGGCGCGCGCGACCCACGGTTGCCCGAGGACGACGATCATGTGGTCGCGTTGGCATGGGTTCCTTACGCCGACCTCGCCGAACGCTTACGCGTCGGCGTCGTCCGCGAACCGCTCCTAACGAACCTGCGCGACCCTAGCCGCCGCTATTTCGCTTTTGCCGACGCCGGAATAACAATCGAATTCCCCAACTCCCCGTAGGAAGGGCCGGATTTTGCGCGTGGACGTCGTCGCTACGGGCCTTATGGCCTTCGATTCGCTGCGCGAATCCCGGCACGAAGTGCCGCGCCCTTCGGGGCGGGATTCGGCCGCAGCCGAATCCATGCCACTGCGGCCCTAGGCTCCTAGCCAGGCGCAAATCCGACCGTTCCTACGAGCGTTTCGTACGAAACTTAATTGTAAGATTGATCGTTGTTCAACGTTTCTGTTAGGTTAGGAAGCTTACTTTTCCGGTTGTGAAGTCGTAGTCGGCGGGGATGATTGTGCAGCTGCGGTTTTTGATTGCGGGGCCGAGGATGGGGCTTGAAAGCAGCCGGGCGGCTTGGGCTTTGGCGTTGGCTACGACCGCGGCATGGAGCGTCCCTCGAGCCGCAACGATGGTGGCGATGCCGGGGGCGATCGCGGCTTCGATCACGTCGAGGTGCGGCGGAAGCGGCTTCTTGTCGCGCAGGGCCTCGGACGTCGCCGAAACGGCGCCGCACTTCTCGTGACCTAGGACGACGATCAGTTTGACGCCAAGCGCATCGTAGCCGTATTCGAGCGTTCCCAAAACGGGCGGGCCGACGAAATTCCCGGCGTTGCGCACGACGAACAGGTCGCCGACGCTCGCATCGAAGAGGAGTTCGGGCGGAACGCGAGAGTCCGAGCATGACAAGATTGAGGCAAACGGCGCCTGGTGTCCCGTCAGCGCGAGGCGACGCTCGACGACGCCGTTCTGGTGGGTCAGCTTTCCATCGACGAAGCGAGCGTTGCCGGCACGCAAGCGTGACAACGCTTGAGCGGACGACACGCCCGCGCCGCTGAGCTTAGCGGCGTCGGCGTTCGAGCGGTGCAGCAGCGATGCCGCAACGTACGCCGCGGCCACACAGAGAACGGTTCTGCGCCCGAGAAGCATCCGAGTGGGCGCCTCCTCTCATCGTGCCCACGCTACCGTGCAGCGCCGGGACTGTCAAGCGCGAGACACACCCTTCCGACCTTTCGGGCGCCGAATGGTACGTTTCCGTTCAATCGCGCGACAGTTCGCTGAGCCTGTCATGGTACGCCTCAGCGCTGCCACTATGGGCGCAACGGGGAATTCTGACGAGCTTGCTGGCGATAGAGAGCGCGCGCGGCGTGCGGGCGGTGGGGATTTTCCCATACGCGGCCGTCGGTAAACTCGACAAGCAGAGGGATGCAGCGCGGTAGCCCCGTGCTGATCGGAAAGACGTTGGGGCTGAGCCCGAACTCGTGTTTGATCTCGGCGCCGGTCGTAAACGTGCCGACGTCACGCACTTCGGCGACGAGATCGCCGCGCGCGACCAGGCCGAAGTCGACCATTTTGGCCGTCTGCGCCGACGTGTTGACGTAATCGATGCCGAGTGTCGGCGCGGTCCGGCCCGGCGCGAGCAAGGGCGGCTGATAGTACCGGAACCCGTACGGATCCACGAAATAGAACGGATAACGCGGGTAGAATGACCGGACGTACCCTACGGGATACGCGGACCTCGCGAAGCCGCTACGCGGATCGCAGCGGTTGACCTGAATCGGATCGCGCCCTCCCGTAACGGCGAGTGCGGCGGTCTGCGTCGCGAGCAGCGTGACCGCGGCCAGAATCCCGATCGACTTCATTCTCAGCATTGCACGCATCATGCTTGCAGGATACGCTGTTGCGCGAATGTCGAAACAGGTCGTTTGCCCGGCAAGCAAGCGTTGGGGGAGGCCATCGGACTTTTACGACGGACGCAACAGATTCGACGAAGTCGAATCCCTCGGGCTACTTGGTGTTGGCCGACAACGGCACGCCGGGCTCGTCATAGGGTCGGCCGCGCACGGTCCATCGTTCGCGCGGCATCTCGAAGAGCACGACGTCAACGGGACGGCCGCGGACGATCGCACTATTTCGCTGCACGTGAACTTCCCGGAATCCCAGAGCCGCGAGCAATCGGCGCGAAGGCACATTGGCCGGTACGCAGCAGGCTTCGACGGCGCGGAGATCGCTCGTTTCGAACGCATAGCTTACCACTTGGCGAACCGCTTCGCCGGCGTAGCCGAGACCCCGCCGGCCGGCCGCGATGCTATACCCGACCTCCGCGCTGCGCCGCGCGGCCTCGCCGATCCGCAGGGAAACCCACCCGATCGCCGCTTGCGTCCCGGCGACGACGATCAACCACTCGAAGCGGCCCGGTGCGCGCACGTCAAAACGTTTAGGACGCGCCGCCACGCGCCGTTCGAACTCCTCGCGTGAATAGCGCGGCACGTCTTGATATTCGCGCAGACCCCGCCCCTGCATGACGCGCCACAACGTCCCCGCGTTCTGCGTCGTCACAGGTTCGAGAACGAGCCGCTCCCCGGCAAGCCGCCTCACACCACAAAACCCCGCCTCACCACCCGAAATCTTCCCGTTCCGCCGGATTCCAAGGGCGGCCCACCCTTGAGATTTGGACGGTTCGGCGTGATGGACCGGTACGATGAATACGCTCGACGGCGGAATGCGCCTCGGGGGACCAAGCGAAGTTCGCTTCGGCGCGACGGTCCTGTCCGCACCGCACCTTTTCTACGGCTCACGGACGCACGCCATGCACGAAGCATTCAACGTGCGCGGCGACGACGGCGTCAAGGTCGAAATCGTCGATAACGTCGCCCTTGCACCGCAGATTCCCGTCGTCCCGGGCGATCGCATCGGCGTGCAAGGCGAACTGGTGCCGTGCACGCGTTACGGTCCGCTCGTGCACTGGACCCACCACGACCCCGATCACAACCACCAAGACGGTTTCATCGACTTGCGCGGTAGGCGGTACGCGTGATCCGTGCATCCGTGTCGGCTATCAGGCGCGGAATCGTCACGAAGCGATAGCCGCGCGAGCGCAACGTTTCCACGATCGTACGCGTGGCGGCGACCTCCTGCTCCCGATTGCACACCTGCGCCGCGATGCGCCGGCCGTCGCACACAATTCCACGATTGCCGTCGTGAAGCACGATGATGCTGCCGTCGCTCACGCGGTCGATCACGCGGCGCGCGATCGTCGCATCACCGGGCTGTTCCCAGTCGTCCGGCAGCGGGACGCTCCACATGACGACGCGGTAGCCGAGCTTGTGCGCCTGCGCGATGACGGCGAAATCACGTGCCCCGAACGGCGGCCGCATCAGGTACGGACGCACCCCGGCGACGCGCTCGATCGCAGTGCTCGTCCGTTCGAGTTCCGAACGGATCGCGGCAGGCGTCTCGATGATCAGGTGCGCGTGGTCCCAGGTGTGATTGCCGATTGCATTCCCGTCGCGTACGATATGCCGCACCGTCTCCGGGTAGGCAACGACCGCTCGGCCGACCAGAAAGAACGTGGCCGGGACCCCTTCGGCGTGCAGCACGTCGAGGATGCGGTCGGTGTACGGCGGGTTGGGTCCGTCGTCGAAGGTCAGCGCAACTTCGCGCAGGCTCGGCGCACCGGCGACCAGCGTTTTCCCGAAGACTTGATTGCCCGGCGCTTCGAGCGCTTCATACGCAGTAAAGCCGCCTGCTGCCAGCGCGACGGCGATAACGGCGGCGCTAAGACCCGAACGCAACCGGCGCCGGCGCGCCGTCACGTATGCGCCCCGAGGCGTTTGCGCGCTGCGTCGATCTTGTCGCGGAACGACGGCGGACCAAACGTTCGAAAATCCGACACGAGTTGACCGTAGCGCGGCTCGACCAGGACCGTGCTCGACATGCGCAGCAGGTCGGGCAGCGGCTTGTTGCGGTCGAGTTTGAGATGGAATTGGCGGCCGCCGGTCGTTGCCCAGTAGTGCGGATCGGTAAACGAGACACGATGCGCGCCGCGCGTGTTCCCGCTGATCTGCGCGATCCCGAGCGTGTAGTGCGCCGTGGTGTCGCCGCGCGGCGGTTTGGAGCCGAGATCCCAGATACCGTCGCGAACGAGTTCGTCGAAGAGGAAAGCGACGTTGACGCCTTCCTGCAAAGTCTCGCGCGGGCGTTCGACGATCGTGATCTGCACGTTGTTGCGGCCGAGGACGACATATTGCAGCATCGAGGTACCGTTGAGGTCGGCCATTCGATAGGCTTCGCGCACGAGCGGTCCGCGATCGTAACCGACCGTCATGTACAGGCGAATCTCCGAACGTTGCTGCGAAACGCGCGCCGCCTGATTGAAGCGTAACCCTTCAGTCGTTCGGTAATAGTAATACGCCGCTCCGACCCCACACAGGACGGCGACCAAGATAAGCAGCGGCGTGAGATTGCGGCGCACGGCCGGGGATCATTCGCGTTCAACCGGACAGCCCCGCTCGCCGCTCCGCGTCCGCAACTGACGTCTGCGCGGCGGCGTCGAGCACGCGGTTCACGATCGCATCGGCAGCCGCATTCTGCTTGCGCGGCACGTGCCCGATATCGACTTTGGCGAAGCCCCGCAAAAGCGCTTTCACGCGCGCGGCAAGCGGAATCAACGCGGCGTGTTTGACCCGATAGATGCCGGTCACCTGACGGACGACGAGCTCGCTGTCGAGCCGGATCACGATCTCGGAGACGCCGAGGTCGCGGGCTCGCTCGAGTCCCGCACGCAGTCCGTTCCACTCCGCGACGTTGTTGGTCGTTCGTCCGAGGTACTCACCAATTTCGGCAAGGAGCGTTCCGTCGTCGGCGTAGAGCACCGCGCCGCTCGCCGCGGGTCCCGGATTGCCGCGTGAACCGCCGTCGGCGTACAGTTTCGCTTTCATCGCTCGTCCTTTTGTTCCAGAGCTTCTCCTTCGAGGACCAGTTCGCCCCGATCGTTCGTACAGGTCGTGCGGCAGCGCAGGCGACGTTTGTGCGGGAAGAGTTCGACGACTTCGGTGCACGCGGTGATCGTATCCCCCAGATAGACCGGGCGCACGAACCGCAACGTCTGCGACAGCGAGATGCCGCCGGGGCGCTGCAACAGCAGACCGTTGGTCGTCGACAGAAGGCTCGCCGTCAACAGGCCGTGCGCGACGCGACGGCCGAAGCGCCCTTGGGTCGCATAGCACTCGTCGACGTGGAGGGGGTAGTTGTCGCCGCTGACCGCGCAGAAGAGCAGCACGTCGGCTGCGGTGATCGTCTTACTGAACGTCGCGCGATCGCCCACGGCGAATGCCTCGAAAGGTTTGGTCTCGTACAATCGGTTGCCTTTCCCGATTCACGCAGCCGAGGTGGCCTGCGCGTCTTGCGACTTTGCCGTGTTTCGTTCGCCCTCGCGCTTGTGCCCGAACAGTCCGAGAAAGAAAGCGCCGGCGATGGCGATGGCCGGAAGGACGCCGATCACGGTGGGACTGAAGCCAAGAATTATGCCGCCAGCGGCCGGCGCGATGATCATCGAGAAGTTGTTGAGTGAGTCCGCGAACCCGAGGATTGCCCCACGCTCCTTTTCAGGGGCCCGGTCGGCGATCAGCTTATTGAGCGTGGGCCGCAGCGCCGAACCGCTGATGGCCCACACGACCAGGATCGCAACGAAGATCGTGATGCTTTGGCCGATGAAGAACATCGCCGCGAAGGCGACGAACCCGAGCGCAAAGGCCGCTTCCGACAGTAGGTATTCGCCGAACCGTTTGTTGAGTCGCTCCATCGCAAAGATCTGCACGACTGCGCCGACGGCGCCGGCGACGGCCAGAAACAAGCTCGAGATTTCAGGCGGCATGTGCATCTCTCGCTGCAGATAGAGCGAGAAGATCGTAAAAAAGTACGTGAACGAGAAGATGTACAGGAACTGCCGTCCCATCACGTTGACCATCGGCCGCTTTTTGAGTTCGGCGATGATGCCCTTCGTGTCGACCTTTTCGCTGCTCTTGGCTTTGGTCTTTTCGAGGAAGAAGTGCGTCACGATCAGGTTCGCGCCTTGCAGAGCGCAGGCGACCCAGAACGGAACCGACACGTCGATGCGCAATAGTTGGCCGGCCAAGGTGGGGCCGATGACAAAGCCGATGCCGAACGCGGCGGCGCTGAAGGCAAAAGCTTTCTCCCGTTGTTCGGGCTTCGTCTCGTCGGCGATGAACGACTGGGCGACACCGAGATTCCCGCCGCCCAGCCCTTCGATCGCGCGGGCGACGAACAGCAGCCACACGGTGCCGGAGAGCGCGAGCAGCGCGTAACCGACGAGCGAGAAGCACTGCGAAATCTGCAGCACCGTCTTGCGGCTCACTTTGTCGCTAAGCCGCCCCCAGAACGGTGACGAGATCGTCGCGCACACCGCCGTCACCGAGATCGCGGCGCCCATGACCGCAGGCGAGCTATGCAGCTTTTGGGCCAGCGCCGGCAGTAGCGGAATGAGGATCGTCAGCCCTAGCACGTCGAGGAAGACGGTGATGTAGATCGGGATGAGAGTGCGGGGTAAGCCGAAGAACACGGTAGGGACAACCCTTTCTAAGGTCGCTGTTGCGGGCGGACTGGCCTTATGTGCTGGTGGCCGAGCGCTCGAGCCGGCTGCGCGGACCCTGCGAGAGCCCGGGGCGAATCTCGGCGTTGGTTACGGGGTGGGACGGGCGGATGTTACGGATCATAACGCGCAGGATTCCCGCTACGGGAACCGCGACGATCAAGCCGGGCAACCCGAACAGTTCGCCGCCGATGATCAAGGCAAAGATCACGGTCAGCGGCGTCACGCCGACGGTGCGGCTAATGATGCGCGGCGAGAGCAGATGACCCTCGAGTTGATTGATGATGACGAAGCCAATCGTCACCTCGATCGCGCTGAAGATGCCGTTGCTGATGACGGCGAGCACGACGCCGGGTATTGCGCCGGCGAAGGCGCCGAGATACGGAATGATGTCGATCACGCCGGCGAACGTTCCGATCAGTCCGGCGTAGGGCACGTGCAGGATCACGAGCATGACCGTCACGAGAACGCCGACGACGATCGCCACGATGATCTGCCCGCGAATCCAGCCACCGACGGTATTATCGAGCTCGGCGATCATGTCGACGGCGTGCGCGCGGCGAGCCGGCGGCAGCATGCCGATGAAGAACCGCTTCAGCCGTTCCGCTTCGCCGAGCATGTACATCGACACGACGGGGATGACGATGAAGAGCGCCGCGACCGAAAGAACCGAGAAACCGATGGCCAGACCGCTCTTGGCAAGATTCGAGGCGTTCTGGCGAACGAAGTTGCCCACTTCGCCCGGTAAATTGCTCGCGTACGTGCGCATTGACGGCGGCAGACGAGAAAGGAGCGGGTTGCTCGGGTCGGTCAGGTCGTGCTGCGCGGTCTTCTGCAGCGCCGGCAGCGCGCCGACGAGGCTGTGCAGATCGTTCGAAACGGCCGGCGCGATGTACCATACCGCGAGGGCGATCAGCACCAGCACCCCGACGTAGACGATCGCGATCGCTGCCCACAAGGGCAGCTGCGCATTGAGCCAGCGCACCGCCGGAAACACGAAATATGAGACAAGCAGTGCTCCGATGAACACGTACGCCGTGTAATTGATGTGCGAAAAGAACCGTACGGCGAACACGACGATGATGCCGCCGAGCACGATCGACCCGAACACTTTGAGCACCATGGTCCAGGTCCGCTCGGCGCTCCAGGGCGCATCGGCCGAACGACCCCCTCTCGCGTCATCGGTCATGCGTATCTCTCGCGGGTCATGCCCATCGCTCCCAACTGATTGCGTCAGAGTAAACCGCCCCGTTCAGGCGTCACATCGCGCCTTCGGCAGTCCTTTGCAGCGGAGATTCGCATAAAGCGGTCGTCCGCAGCACTCGGCGGAGCCTGCCCAACGGGTGATTGCATACCCATTCTGCGCCCGAAGCGCGACGGCGGTGCTCGAAATCGCTGCGAGCCGTCGACCAGCAATGATACCGCGGCATTCGCTGCGCGCGAGCAGGTACGGCGAGGGAGGAGGCCGTTGCAAGCCATGGCAGCGAGCGACCATTTAGAACGATTCAAGGCGGGTAGAAAAGACGCATTGCACCCAATTGCGGTCGCCCGAAGTCGATGCGCGTGGAGATGCTGTCGACAGGAATGCGAGGAGATCACTCATGGCGGAAAATGTAAGCTCGGCTCTGTGGAGCCGCCTCATGGAATGGGGCGTCAAGCGAATCTACGGGTATCCCGGCGACGGCATCAACGGATTGATCGCGGGCATCGACGCCTCGGACGGCAAGCTCGAGCTGATACAGGTTCGGCACGAAGAGCAAGCAGCGTTCATGGCTTGCGCTCATGCCAAGTTCGCCGACGAGTTGGGCGTTTGTTTGGCCACGTCCGGCCCCGGCGCGATCCATCTGCTCAACGGCCTTTACGATGCGAAACTCGACCATGTGCCGGTCGTGGCGATCGTCGGGCAGGCGGCGACGATGTCGATGGGCGGGGACTTTCAGCAGGAAGTCGATCTTCAGTCACTCTTCAAAGATGTCGCCAGCCAGTATCTGGTCACCGTGACCAATCCCGTGCAGGTGCATCAGGCGGTCGACCGAGCGGTCCGCATTGCGC
>JALYUD010000075.1 GCA_030853905.1 Vulcanimicrobiota bacterium | reverse complement strand
GCGGCCTACTGCACGCATCAGCCCTGCGTGCACTGCGCGAAGCTGCTGACAAGCGCGGGGATCGTGCGCATCGTGTTCGCGCAACCCTATCCCGACACATTCGCGCAGGAGCTCCTGGCCGAGGCGGGCGTTGCCTTCGTCCCGTTCACGAACCTCGAAAACACGAAAGCTCTCGGTGCGCGCGACCTGCGGACCGGAACGCTCTCGTGAGCGTACCGGTCCTCTACCTCCTGGCGACGGTCACGGCGTTCGTGACGGCTATATTCGCCACGCCGCGCGTGCGCACACTTGCGCTCAAAGTCGGCGTGCTCGACGCGATCGGCGAGCGGCGCATGCACGTCGAACCCAAGCCCCGCATCGGCGGGATCGCCGTCTATCTGGGGGTCGCCTCGGCCCTTTTCGTCACGATCGGTTTCGCGCTGCATACCGCGCTTTTCCACAGCGCCAACGACACGCAGGATTTCTTCGGGCTGCTCTTCGGCGGCACGCTGATCATGCTCGTCGGCGTCTGGGACGACATCATGGGGATGCGCCCGCGCAATAAGTTCGTTGCGCAGGCCGTCGTTGCGATCATCTCGATGGTGTACGGTTTTCACCTTCACGATATCAAAGTGCCAGGAACGGAAAACTACGTCAACTTACCGGCGTGGATCGATTATCCGTTAACCTTGATTTGGTATCTGGGCATGATGAACGCGATCAACTTCCTCGACGGCCTCGACGGGTTGCTTGCGGGCGTGACCGCGATTTCGGGTGTGTTCCTGTTCGCGATCGCTGCGATGCACGGGCACATCGGCGCGGCACTCGTCCTGGCCGGACTCGTCGGCGGGGCGCTCGGATTTCTGCCCTTCAACTTCAATCCCGCGAAGATCATCTTGGGCGACACCGGCTCGCTGTTCATCGGCTACGTGTTCGCGACGGTGTCGCTCTTGGTCACCGCGAAAGTAGCGGTCACTGTCAGCCTGCTCGTGCCGCTCGTGGCGTTGGCATTACCGGTCGCCGATACGGCGGCGGCAATCGTGCGCCGGCTGCGCGCCGGGCGCGCGATCACCGAAGCCGATCGCGGCCACTTTCACCACATGCTGGTCTTTCGCTTCGGCCTGGGCGTCAAGCAAGCGGTGTTGTTGATCTACGGCGTCTCGTTTCTGCTGGGGATGGCGGCCTATTTGCTCTCCGGCGGGGCCGCTCGTGCCCACCTCACCGGTGTGGCCGCTCGGCACGGGGCCGCCGGTATCGCCGCCGCCCATCCAAAAACCGCGCAGCTCGCGCGCGGCGCGATGCATTAACCCGGACGAGATAGGATGGCTTCGCCGCTGCGGGTGATGACCGTGTTCGGCACGAGGCCCGATACGATCAAGATGGCGCCGGTCGTTGCGGCGTTGCGCACCGCGGCGCCGCAAATTCAAACGCTCGTGTGCGTGACGGCACAGCACCGTGAGATGCTCGACGATCTGTTGCGGCTTTTCGCCATCGTTCCCGACGACGATCTCGACGTGATGCGACACGATCAGACGATCACGGCGATCACGACCCGCGTGCTCGAAGGCATGGAGCCGGTGCTCGCGCGCGAGCGGCCCGACGTCGTCCTCGTGCACGGGGACACCTCGACGAGCACGGCGGCGGCGCTGGCGGCGTACTACGCGAAAGTCCCGGTCGGGCATGTCGAGGCGGGTTTGCGCACGACGACCCGCTGGCAGCCGTTTCCCGAAGAGATGAACCGGCGCTTGACCGGGCGCCTCGCGTCGTTCCACTTCGCGCCGACGGGGCGGGCGCGGCGTAACCTCGAGGCGGAGAATGTCGATGCCGCCGACATCATCGTCACCGGCAATACGGTGATCGACGCCTTCTTGCGCGTCGCCGCGCTGCCGGCTCCGCGCGACGTGCCGGCCTGGCGGGGCCTGGCCGCGGACCGCCCCTGGATCTTCGTGACGGCGCATCGCCGCGAGAACCACGAGCGGATCGAGGAAATCTGTCGTGCCCTGGCGCGGCTAGCCGCCCTGCCCGAGCGCCCCCAAATCCTGTGGCCGGTTCATCCCAGCCCGCGCGTCGCGCCAATCGCCCACGCCGTACTCGACGGTCTGCCGGGGGTCGCGCTTGTCGACCCGCTTCCTTACGATCTGACCGTCCACAGCATCAAACGCAGCACCCTCGTGCTCACGGACAGCGGCGGCCTGCAAGAGGAAGCGCCGTGCCTGGGAAAGCCGGTGCTGGTCATGCGGGACGAAACGGAGCGCCCCGAGGGCATCGAAGCGGGCACCTTGGAGCTCGTCGGTCCTCACGGCGACGCGATCGTCGCCGCGGCGCGCCGCTTGCTGACCGACGAAGCCGCCTACGCTCGCATGTCGCGCGCCAACAACCCGTACGGCGACGGCCACGCTGCCGCGCGCATCGTGGCCTGGCTCCAAGCCCGCTTCGGCGGGAGCGCATACCCGACCGAGTTCGCCCCCACGATGCCGTAAGTTACTTTCGCGGCAGCCGCAGCCGCAGCGCACCGGGGTCGGCCGGGCGGCCCCTTGGCGGCCGACGCGCCGTTGGAGGGAACGCGAGTGGCTATCCCCAAAGCGAAGGCGCCGTGTCAGAGGCCGATGTGCGCGCTTATTATGATCGCAAGCGTCCGCTGGCCGCTTGGTCGCTCGGCATCGGGCTCACGATCGGGCTCGGCGTCGCAGCCCTCTCGCCCCTGGTCGCAGCGGCATTCTTCGTCGGAACGCTGTGCGGGCTCGCCAATGCGTATTTGATGATGCGCGGGAACGAACGGCTACTCGACCACCACAGGACCGCCGCGTTCGTCTTTAGCAGTATGCTGCGCATCGCCGTATTCGGTATAGTACCGGTGGTCTTTGCGGTGCATGGATCGGTCTGGTCCATGCCCGCGTACTTCGTGGGATTTTTCACGCCGCTAGCGGTCTACGGCCTGTTCGTGCGGCGCGCCGTTCGGATGAGATAATGCAAGAGATCGGTTCCCACGCGACGTGGACCCTGCCGATCGTCGGGAGCGTCCACAGCGATACGATCGTGACCACCTGGGTGGCGATGCTGATCTGCCTCGCCCTGTTCGCCTGGGTCGGGAGCAGCTACCGCAGCCCGCGCCTGACCAAACGTCAGACGGTGTTCGAAGGCATCGTCTCGTTCGTCTCCGATCTGGTGCACAACGCGCTCGGCGCCTCCGGCGAAGCGTTCGTGCCGTTTTTCATCGCGGTCTTCGTCTTCGTGTTCCTGCTCAACCAGTTCGATATCTTGCCGCTGCGCGCGCTCGGGTCGCCCTTCGGCGGTTCACCGACGGCCGACCTCAACACGGTCGTCCCGCTCACGCTCGCCGTCTACGTGCTGATCTTCGGTTCGGTCATCGCGCGCCGGCGCGTCGGACACTATCTCAAACACTTCATGCAGCCCTTTCCCGTGCTGCTGCCGCTCAATATTCTCGACGAGGTCAGCCGGGTGCTGACGTTGGCCGCGCGCTTGTTCTTCAACATCTTCGTAGGCGAGATTCTGTTCTTCATCGCCTCGTCGATCATCTTGGGACAAATCACGATCGGCGCCTTCAACCTATCGATCGCTGCAGTGATCCTACCGTTCTTCATTCAGTTCTTCAACTTCTTCGTCGGAGCGGTACAGGCGTTCGTGTTTACGCTCCTCGGCATCATCTATCTCTCGCTCGCTTTGAGCGAAGAGCACTAAAGGGCTCGCACCTCGCTTGGAAAGGGACATTTCTTGACTTCGGAAAGCCTGGTCATCGCAGCCGGACTCATCGCGTTCGGCCTCATCATCCTCGGCGTCGCCTTCGGTTCGGGCATCGGTGACGGTTTGGTCGCATCGAAAGCCGTCGAAGCGATTGCGCGCCAGCCGGAAGCGCGCGGCAACATCTTCACGTTCCTCTTCTTAGGCGTCGGGCTGGTTGAAGCGTTTCCGATCATCGGCATCGGCCTAGCCTTCTACATGGTCTACGCGCTCGTGCGCCTGCCCAATCTCTTGAGCCACCTCGGGACGCACTAACGCCGCCCGATGTTTCTCTCGATCGACGGGACGATCTTCATCCAGCTGATCAACTTCCTGATCTTTTTTGCGCTGCTCAACGTCGTCTTTTTACGTCCCGTCGGTGCGGCGATCAAACGGCGCCGTGAGTACATCAACGGCGTGCAGAGCGATTACGACCGCTACGCCAAGGAAGCTTCCGCGTTGCGTTCCGATGCCAACGAGCGCCGTGGCGCGGCTCGGCGTGCCGCCGAGGAGAGCGTCGTCAAGGCGCGCTTGGCGGCCGAAGACCAGGCGCAGCAGATCATGGCGAGCGAAACTGCGCGCGCGTACGCGATCGTCGACCACGCGCACCAAACGGTCGCCGCCGAAGTCGCCGTCGCCAGAGGGCGCGAAGGCGACCTCTCGCAGCAACTCGCGAAGACGCTGCTGGCCCGCGCTTTAGGGAGACCCGCTCCCCTCGGTTCTACGCGGTGAATCAGGCGTTTTACGTTTCGCTCGCGGAGTGGAGTCAGGTTGCCGCCTCCGTGCTCTTCATCGGCATTCTCGTCTACATTTGGGTGCGGTTCCTCAACCCCGGCATCATCCGTTCGCAGGAGCGCAAGAACGCCGAACTGGCCGAAACGGAGCGGCGCCGCGACGCTGCCGAAGCCGATATCGACGACGCACGCCGCGACGTGGCCGCGACCGACAGCGAGATTGCGGCCATCACTGCGCGGGCGGCACACGACGCCAAGGCGGTGGGCGACCGCATCGTCTCCGGCGCCGCCGCCGAAGGGCGGCGCGTAATCGCGAATGCCGAAGGTGAACTCGAACGGGCCCGGCTCGCGGCGCGCGAACGGCTGCGCGACGAGTTGGTGGCCCAAGCGATATCGATCGCGCGCAGCGCCGCAGCATATACCGACGAGGCGACGAACCGCAGGTTGATCGGCGAGACCGTCGATGCGGTCGACCGGCACGAGACGGTCTGATGCAAAACGAAACCGTCGCCCGACGCTATGCGACCGCCGTGTTCACGCTTGCCGCCAAAGCCGGTTCGGTCGCGCAAGTCGGTGCCGATCTACGGGCGGCCGTCGGCGCGATCTACGGCAATGATGACGTGCGGCGTTTCTTTCTTTCTCCGGTTTTCGAGCGCAAGCGCAAGGAAGCGCTTTTGCTCCAGGTGTTCCGCTCGCGGCTCGGCGAGATCACGCTGCATACACTTTTGCTGCTCGTGCGCAAACGGCGTGAGGCGCTCCTGGAACCGATCGGGGCCGAATACGACAAGCTCGCGTTGGCCGCAGCGGGAAAGGAACCACTCGAGATCGTCAGCGCGCGCGAGCTGGCGCCGCAGGAGCGCGATGCGATCGTGAGTCGCCTTTCCCGCACGTACGGCAAAGCTTTCCAAGTGACGGTCCGCGTCGACCCGAGCCTGCTCGGCGGCGTGCGCGTTACCTTAGGCGACCGGCGCATCGACGGTTCGCTCGCTGGGCGCCTTGACGATATCGCCCGCGAACTGTTTTCCCACCACCATCAGCCAGTTTAGGATTCGCTACGTATGATAAACGCCGATGAAATCGCCGGAATTCTGCAAGGCCAGATCGCGAACTTCACGACGCAGGTTCACGAGGACCAGGTTGGGACCGTCATCGAGGTCGGCTCGAGCATCGCGCGCGTCTACGGGCTCGAAGCGGTGCAACAATCGGAATTGGTCGAGTTTCCGAACGGCCTGCAAGGGATCGCGCTCAACCTCGAAGCCGACAACGTCGGCGTCATCATCCTTGGACCCGACACCGAGATCAAAGAAGGCATGCAGGTCCGCCGCACGGGCCGCATCGCGTCCGTCCCGGTCGGCGAAGCGCTCCTCGGACGCGTCGTCGATCCGCTCGGCAATCCGGTCGACGGCAAAGGCCCGATCGAAACGCACCGCTATCGCACGATCGAAAACACGGCGCCTAGCGTCGTCGAACGGCAGCCGGTCAAACAGCCGTTGCAGACGGGCATCCGCGCGATCGACGCCCTGATCCCGATCGGCAAGGGCCAGCGGGAGTTGATCATCGGCGATCGCCAAGTCGGTAAGACGGCGATCGCCATGGACACGATCATCAATCAAAAGGGCCGGAACGTCTTCTGCATCTACGTGGCGATCGGGCAAAAGGATTCGACGGTCAAAGCGATCGCGGCCCGCTTCGAACAAGAAGGCGCGATGGAGTACACGACGATCATCACGACGTCGCCGGCCGACTCCCCGGCGCTCAAATACATCGCTCCCTATGCCGGTTGCGCGATGGCCGAAGACTTGATGTACCAGAACAAAGACGTTTTGATCGTCTACGACGACCTGACCAAGCACGCGATCGCATACCGGGAAGTGTCGTTGCTCTTGCGACGGCCGCCAGGCCGCGAAGCGTACCCGGGCGACATCTTTTTCTTGCACTCGCGTCTCTTGGAACGTGCGGCCAAGCTGTCCGATGAGCGGGGCGGCGGATCGTTGACCGCGTTGCCGGTCATCGAGACGCAAGCGGGTGACGTGTCGGCCTACATCCCGACCAATCTGATCTCGATCACCGACGGGCAGATCTATCTGACGACGGGACTATTTTTCCAAGGCGTCCGACCGGCGGTCGACGTCGGCATCTCCGTCTCGCGGGTCGGTTCGTCGGCACAGACCAAAGCGATGAAAGCAGTGGCCGGCCAGCTCAAACTTGACCTCGCGCAATACCGTGAGCTGGCAGCGTTCGCCAAACTCTCCAGCGATCTCGATAAGAACACCCAAGCGACCCTGACGCGCGGCGAGAAGATCACCGAAATTCTCAAGCAGCCGCGGTACCAGCCGATGGCGATGGAAGATCAAGTCGTGCTGATCTACGCCGCGACCAAAGGCTACCTAACGAACATCGAAACGATCCGCCTGCAGGAATGGTCGCGCAGCTTCATCGACTGGCTGCATCAGAACCACGGCGACATCACCAAAGCAATCGCCGACACGAACGCGCTTTCCGACGATAACGCGAAGGCGCTCGGCGCGGCGATCGAAGAATTCAACAAGACGTTTTGATGAGGAAACGCGTTCATGCCTAGCGTTCGCGATCTTCGCGATCGCATTAGGTCGCTCAAGAATACGCAGCAGATCACCAAGGCGATGAAGCAGGTGGCGGCGGCGCGGATTCGGCGAGCGGAACTCGTGCAGCGGCAGGCGCGGCCGTATGCTGAAGCGCTCTCCACGATGCTGCACGATTTGATGGCGGCGGTCGGCTCGATCGATCATCCGTTCATGCAGCCCGGGAAAGAGGGTGCGCCGCTCGGCGTCGTGTTGATGACGGCGGACAAGGGGCTCGCCGGGGCATTCAACTCGAACGTGGTGCGCGCCGGTGAGACGTTCGTTCGCGAGCACGGTGGCGACGTGGTGTACTACCCCGTCGGCAACAAAGCGCGCAATGCGGCCAAGCGGACGCGCTTCGAAACGCTCCAAGCGTGGTCACTGTCAGCTCACGCAAAGCTGGATACCGCGCGGGAAGTCGCAGCCCGAGTCACCGATGACTTCAACGCCGGAAATATCTCGCAGATCGTGCTGGTGGCGCCGAAGTTCGTCTCGATGATGACGCAGCGTCCCGAGATGCGCGTCTTGGTGCCGATCGAGGCAGAGAAACGCGGCGAAGCGACGGGCCCGCGCGCTCAAGTCGAATTCGCTCCCTCGCCGGAAGCCGTGCTGACCCGGCTATTGCCGAAATACCTCGAGTTCAGCCTCTATTCGGCGATGCTCGAAACCGATGCGGCCTTCTTTGCCGCGCAACTCGTCGCGATGACGAACGCCACCGACAACGCCGGCAAACTGCTCGACGAACTGACTTTGGCGATGAATAAGGCGCGTCAGGCCGCCATCACGAAAGAGATGCTCGAAATCGTCGGCGGCGCTGAAGCGCAGGCCGGTTGAGAACTATAGAGCCCCGCGCTCGATGACGGAAGGACAGTGCCGATGACAACCGTTACCGCCCCCGCAGCCGTTTCCACAACAACGTCGACCACTGCCGCCGGTACGATCGTGCAAGTGCTTGGCAACGTCGTCGACGTCGAATTCACTGCCGAGACGTTGCCTACAATCAACACGGCGCTGACGGTTGAGGTCGGCAGCTCGGCAGCGACGCCGTCGAGCAACAACGGCGCGGTGAACCGAGCGACGTCGGGCGGTGCGGCCGTCTCGGCCGCCGGTCAGGCGTCGAGCGGCGGCTCGGGCTCGGCCGGCGACCCTCGGTCCGACGGTCCCGAGCTCGGCGGGACGGCGATGCAGCGGCATCAACTCGTGCTCGAAGTGCAGGACGAACTCGGCAACAACCAAGTGCGCTGTCTTGCGATGGGTTCGACGGACGGGCTCGTGCGCGGGCAGCGTGTCGTCAACACCGGCGCGCCGATCACCGTTCCCGTCGGCGAAGCGACCCTCGGGCGCATCTTCAACGTGCTGGGCAAAGCGATCGACTCCAACGCGCCGGTCGAGGCAGCGGCGATGTGGCCGATCCATCGCAACGCGCCGGACTTCGCTGCTCAGGATCCGACACCGAAAATCTTCGAGACCGGCATCAAGGTCATCGACCTGATGGCGCCTTACACGCGCGGCGGCAAAGTCGGACTCTTCGGCGGCGCGGGCGTGGGCAAGACGGTGCTCATTCAGGAGCTGATCCGCAACATCGCGCAGGTGCACAAAGGCTTCTCGGTGTTCACCGGCGTCGGCGAGCGCACGCGCGAAGGCAACGATCTATGGCTCGAGATGAAAGAGTCGGGCGTGCTCGCGCAGACGGCGCTCGTCTTCGGACAGATGGACGAGTCGCCGGGCGTACGCTTCCGCGTCGCCCAGACCGGGGTCACGATGGCCGAGTATTTCCGCGATGAGAAGGGCGCCGACGTGCTGCTCTTCATCGACAACATCTTCCGCTTCATGCAGGCCGGCTCCGAAGTGTCCGCGCTGATGGGTCGCATGCCGTCGGCCGTCGGCTATCAACCGACGCTGTTCACCGAGATGGGCGCGCTCGAAGAACGCATCACGTCAACGCACAAAGGCTCGATCACCTCGGTGCAAGCAGTCTACGTGCCGGCCGACGACTACACGGATCCCGCCGTCGCGACGACCTTCGGTCACCTCGACGCGACGACCGCGCTGTCGCGGCCGATTTCGGAACTCGGCATTTATCCCGCTGTCGATCCGCTCGCATCGTCGTCGCGCATTCTCGACCCGCAGATCATCGGCGACGACCATTATCGGGTGGCGCGCGGCGTTCAGGAGACGCTGCAGCGTTACCGCGACTTACAGGACATCATCGCCATTCTCGGTGTCGAAGAGCTCTCCGAGGACGACAAGGTCGCCGTCGGCCGCGCTCGCCGTATGCAACGCCTCTTCTCGCAGCCGTTCTTCGTCGCCGAGCAGTTTACGGGCCGTCCGGGTAAATACGTCAAGCTCGAAGACACGATCGCATCGTTCAAAGAAGTGCTCGACGGCAAACTCGACGATCTCCCCGAACAAGCCTTCTACATGGTCGGCGCGATCGACGAAGTCAAAGCAAACGCCGAAAAACTGAACGCGACCGCCTGATGGCTAAGACGATTCCGTTTCGTCTGATCACGCCCGTTGCGGTCGCCTTCGAAGGTGATGCGGAACTCGTGATCGCCGTCGGTACTGAAGGCGAAGAAGGCATCCTCCCGTCGCATGCGCCGTTTCTAACAGCGCTGCGGCCCGGTATCTTACGCGCCAACGTCTCCGCTGACGGCAGCGCAACGAAACGGCTCGAGTTCGCGACCGGCGACGGGTTTCTCCAGGCGCTACCCGATCGCGTCACGGTGCTGGTCGACGCCGCGCTGCAACGCGATCAGATCGACGCCGCCGCCGCCCGCGCCGACCTCGAAGCGGCGACGGACCGCCAAAAACAGTCAACCCCGCAAACGGCCGAATACGCGCGCGAACAATCGACGATCGACTTCGCCAACGCACGACTCCAACTCGCCGGCTGACGGACTTACGTTCTGCCCCGATACATCGAACGGCCTCAGGCCGATCTCCGCGACGCCGACACGTCCATTTCTGTAC
>JALYUD010000044.1 GCA_030853905.1 Vulcanimicrobiota bacterium | reverse complement strand
CGAGTTCACTGAGACGGTCGACCGCGGGTGCGGAATAGGATTGGCCGTGGTTGCACGGGTCGGTTGTCCGGTTGTCCGTTCCCTGGCACCGCCGTCGCGGTATCCTATCAGTTGCCCATCACGTTGCGGAGGCTTTCATGATGCTGCGAGTTCGGTTCCTCGGCGCCGCGCTGGTCGCCGCGGGCCTCGCCGCGTGCAGCGGGGGAAGCGGTAGCCTAACACCGCCGCCGACCACGCTTCAAGCGCCACAAGTTCCCAATGACGTTACGCGCGTGCAGCCGGCGACGAGTTCGCAAATGGCGGCTCCGCCGGGGGCGATGGCCAGTACGGCCACGCCGTCGGCGCAGACCGCGCAGGCGATCGCGCAGGGGCGTGTGCAAAGCTTCTCGCGGACGCGCGATCACGACGACGGGATCACCGTCGTGCCGACGGCGTCGGCAGTTGGCGTTTAAGGGCCGCCGGTTGACCGTGGGGCAATTCCTCGGCCGTATGCGCGCGGAAAGTTGGACTGCCGAGCAGGCTGCGGCGGAGTTCGAGCTTCCGATCGAAGCAGCGTATGGCGCCATTGACTACGGTGAGCGCTACGGGTCACTCATCGCGGCAGAGGACGATGAAGACGCACGTGCCGCCAAGAGCTTGATGCATGCGGCTGCTGCTCGATGAATGCATCGGAGATCGATCTTTACGGGAGAGGCTGGTGGCGGCGGGCCACGATGTGGCTAGGTCTGTTGACGAACTGGGGCCCCCGTAGATTTTAATACGAAGGAGACGCCGCCGCCGCCAACGCCGCCGTTGCTGCCGGGCGCCGCTGCCCGTCAGGCCGCTGCCGCCGGCGGATTGAAGAAGAAAGCGCGTTCTGCGTCGGGTTCTATTGTCTGCGCAAAGCCGCTCCTAGACAAGCTGCAAGAACGTCGCTAACTGCTTGCGCACGTGACGGAGGGTCGCCGGCGAAAGATCGTCGGCAAAATCGGCAAACCGGGCGCGCCAATCAAGGCTCTTCACCTGGTCCACAAGCACGACGCCGGTGATCGAACTACTCGTCGCAAGCGGCACCTCAAACGGATAGTGTTTACGTTGAGAGGTCACCGGCACACCGACGGCCAGGGAGGTCTTGACGTTGTAAGCGCGCGGCGAAAGCACCAAGAATGGACGACGCCCAGCTTGCTCCCGACCACGCTGCGGATCGAGCGAGAGCCATACGAGATGGCCAACGTCGGGAACGTAGAAGTCTACCAACGCTCGGCGCTGGACAAGTCGTCGAACATGGGCGCATGGAGGTTCTCCGGCGTGATGCGCTCGATGAGTTCAGCCAGTGCGCGCGACGGCGCTTTGCGCACGTAGATAATCCCTTGATCGACGGCCATCTCTACGGCTGTCCCGTCTTCGAGCGCGATATGTTTCCCGATCGCGCTCGGGATGCGGATGGCAAGCGAATTGCCAGATTTGAAGACCCGTGCGTCCTGGACGACGAGCGCCTCAAAGTTCTCGCTTGCAAGTTTCAGCAAAGCGCCCTCGTGAGCACCGACGCCGGGCGGAACTGGATAGTCTTCCGAAGATTCGGTGTCCATACAATGTATATACTGCCAGGAGCCGGAGTTGTCAACCGCATCCGCTTACCGTGCGCGGCGCGACCCTGTACCCGCTCACGGCGACCTCTAAGAGCGACGAAGAGCTTTGCAGGCTGTCGGGCGGCGTTTTCTACAACGACCGGTTTTTGGACCGAGCACGCGCTGAGCGATACGGCGGCAACGCGCGAGGCCGAAGGCGTTTCTGGAAACGTCTCTTTCGTTCGACGCAGTCGGTACGCGTCAGAGCGGGGTGATCGTCACCGAGCCGTTGGCAGGCGATGCAGCGTTGCTGAACGTCTGGTTCGTGCCCGCGTCGAACGACGTGCCGCCGTCGCCGGGGATGGCGCCCTCGCCGCTTCCGCCGTTTCCGCCGGTGTAGCCGCCACCGCCGCCGCCGTCGCCGGAGGCGCCACCGCCGCCCCCACCGCCCCCGAAGCCACCACTCCCCGCGCCTGTCCCGCCCGCGCCGCCTTTAGAGAACGAGAGGCCGCCTGCGCCACCGGGACTCGGACCGCCGGCCGTGCCCGCACTGCCATTGCCGGTCAGACCCCCGCCCCCGCCACCGCCGCTTGCACCGTTGGCACCGGCGCCGCCGCTGCCACCGCCGCCACCGCTCGTGGCGATGGCGCCGCCGTTCCCGCCGTTAATGCTGACGCCGCCGCCGCCGCCTCCCCCGGCAATGAGCAGTGGCGTGTTGCCCGGCGCTACCACGAAGCTCCCGCCGCCACCGCCGCCCGGCTCACCCGTGCCGGTTGCGCCCTGCCCGCCGACCAGGATCGTCAGCGTCTCACTGCTCGCGACGGTGAAGGTACCGCCGACCACGGCACCCAGACCGCCCGCCGCGCCCCCGCCGTTGTTGCCGCCGCCGGCACCCGTGGCCACGATGGTGTAGGTACCGGGGGACGCCGCGTACGTCGCCGTTTGCCCGCTGTATGCGAAGGTCGTCGGCGAGGGCACCGGCGTGGGCGATGGCGAGGACGTTGGAGACGGCGAGGGCGACGGAGCTGGAGACGGCGAGGGCGAGGGTGTCGCGTTGCCGACCGTGACCTCCACGCAGACATACCGCCACTCGCTCGTGACGAAGCAGATGTGAGTTACGTTTTCGTCGTCCCGGCGCGGGGTGATCGTGAACGTCAGCGTCCCGCCGCGTTTGTTCCGCACGTTCTGACGAGAGGGTGAGACCGAGGCGACGTCGTTGTCCTCCGATCCCGCATAGACCGTCGTCGCCTCGCGCACGGTGACCGCCACGGTCTGCGACGGCGACTGCGCCGACGCAAAGCTCAGCGCGGGCGGCGCGGCCCTGATGCCGTCGTCATGGTCGCGCGCCTGCGAGTACGACTGCGCGCGACCCTGGGCAAGCACCTTCGCGACGTCGACCGATGGCGCGCCGCTCGCGCTCTGGCCGGCTCGTGCGGCGCTATCGGGCGCGGCCCTTCCGATGTCCGATCCGCTCAGGCCGCCCGTCGGCTGACCCGGCACGATATTACCCCCACTACTGCACGCCGCAATACCGAACGCGCAGACCAGCACGGCGAGAAAGCGCAAACGCAACACGGCGATACCTCCGAGCAGTAAGAGGGGGCGGAATCACGCCTACTCGATATGTTCAGTTCCTTCCTTGTTTACAGCGCCTACGTTTATACTCGATATGGGCGAGCGAAACGCCGATGCACGGATCGGATTGCGATGCTCAGGAGTAGTGCGGCGCCGAGCCAGTACGGGATGAAAGCGATGATGACGAAGATGCGGGCTGCGAGCGTGAGGGATACGTCGCGCACTCGGTGGAGGGCGGCGTGCCATGCTGAGGCGAGCAGCGTTGCGGTGCTTGGTTCGGCCATTGGGATGGTCGTGGCCGCTCTGACCGTTACGTCGATCGTCGCGTAGGCGACGCGGTGTTGGAGGTCGGCGTTTTCGGCGTCGAGGCGCTCGATCGATTCGCGTACCGACGTCAATTGGTTTTCAACGTCGAGGATCTCGCCGATTCGCCCGGAGCGGTCCATGATGCGAAGCAGGTCACTTTCGGCGCGGCGCAGGTTGCGCAGACGCGCGCCGACGTCGACGATGCGGTCGCCGACGTCCTGTGCCGTGACCGTGCGCGAGCGGATGCCGCCGAGCGTCGTCAACTGCTCCATCGCCGCATCGAAGCGATCGTTGGGGACGGCAAGCGTGACCGTCGCTATGCGATCGTCGTTCGTCGACGCCGGCCGCTGATCGTCGAGCGCGGTGACGTCGCCGGCCTCGGCGCTTGCGATCGCGCGCGCCCCCGTCAACGCCCGTTCGACGTCCGCCACCAGCAGTGAAAACGAACCCGTTCGGATCAGCTCGTGCCGGCGCAGCGTATCGGCGATGCGGTCGCGCGAGGACGGTTCACCGGACGACGCCGGTTCTTGGGTCGGAGCCGGAACCTCGACCTTCATTTTCTCGGAGACGAGCGGCGCAATGTAGCGGCCGGCCACCGCACTTGCGGACGCACTTCCGACGGCTATCGACGGCGAGACGTTGGGCGGCGGCGCTTGCTTGGCGTCGGCGTTATCCCTGTTGGACGGCTGTCCCGGCGCGAACATCGTCTGCCCATTCGTGCCGGGAGTGAGCGCCGCGGCGCAAATCACGGCAGCGACGACGATGGCGCTGACAACGGCGGCACGCCGGAGCGGAGCGATGATCCTTCCCATGTCCGCCGAACGCTCGGCGCCCAAAGCGCGTGACCACCAGTTTCACGACACGCACTGCGTAGGTTCGTCCCTTCCGCCGCCCACTCGCGGCGCCACGCCGGCGCCTCATGGCTAGCCGCCCGACTCTGGGAAACCGTACGACCAACGTCCTTTGTCTGTTTGCCAGGGTGCGATAAGATGAAAAGAAGTTTCATGACTCTTGCGGGGCATCAGGTTTGATCAAACACGACGTGGTCGTCGTCGGTGGTGGGCTCGCCGGAATGCGGGCCGCGGTCGAAGCGGCCGAAGCCGGCGCGGATGTCGCCATTGTCTCGAAGATGCACCCGGTGCGCAGCCACTCGGGCGCGGCGCAAGGCGGCATCAACGCGGCGCTCGGGAACCGCGAGGACGATTCACCCGAGCTGCACGCCTTCGACTGCGTCAAAGGGTCGGATTACCTCGGCGATCAGGATGCGATCGAGGCGATGGCCGAAGATGCGCCGCGTCAGATCGTGTGGCTCGAACACCGCGGCTGCATCTTCTCGCGTTTGCCCGACGGCCGTATCGCGCAGCGTCCCTTCGGTGGTGCCGGCTCACCGCGCACCTGCTATTCGGCCGACGTAACCGGCCTCGTCATCCTGCACACGCTGTGGGAACAACTCGAACGTTTCGGCGTGAAAGTTTACGAGGAGTACTTCGCGACCGCGCTCTGCGTTGAGGACGGAATCGGAACCGGCGTCGTCGCCTACAACATGCGCACGGGTGAGCTCGAACTGGTCACCGCCAAGGCGACGATCTTTGCCACCGGCGGCCTCGGCCGCGTCTATGCGAAGACGACCAACGGCTACGCCTCGACCGCCGACGGGACCGCGATCGCGTACCGCGCCGGCATTCCTCTGATGGACATGGAGTTCGTCCAATTTCATCCGACCTCGCTCAAAGAGAACGGCGTGCTGCTTTCGGAAGCGGCGCGCGGCGAAGGCGCGTATCTGCTGAACAAAGACGGCGAACGTTTCATGTTCAAGTACGCGCCGACCAAAGGCGAACTTGCCTCGCGCGACGTCGTCAGTCGCGCCGAGTGGATGGAGATTCTCGAAGGACGCGGCGTCGACGGCTGCGTGTTTCTCGACCTGCGGCATCTCGGCCGCGAAAAGATCCTGGAACGCCTACCGCAGATTCGCGAGCTGGCCATCGACGCCACCGGTAAGGATGCGATCGATACGCCGATTCCGATTCTGCCCGGCATGCACTATGCCATGGGCGGGATCGAGACCGACAAGTTCGGTGCGACGAACATCCCCGGCGTGTATGCCGCGGGCGAGTGCGCCTGCGTCAGCGTGCACGGCTCCAATCGCCTCGGCGGCAACTCGCTACTGGAGACGATCGTTTTCGGAGCCCGGGCCGCCCGACATGCCGTGCAATACATCAAGAGCGTCGGCAGCGTGCGCCAATCCGAACGTACGCTGCTGGCGGAGAAAAAGCGGATTGCCGGGATTCTCGCGCGTCAGGGTGGCATGCGGCATCCGCAGGTACGTAAGCGCATGAATGCTCTGATGTCGGAGAACGTTTTCATTTTCCGCAATGCGTCGGAGTTGACCAAGGCCGTGGAAGGGCTTCGCGAAGTTCGTGAGATGGCCCAAACGATGACCGTGATGGACAAGTCCAAGACCTTTAACACCGATCTGACGGGACTACTGGAAACGGAATCACTCCTCGACGTTGCGATGCCGATCGCCTACGGTGCGTTGCTGCGCGACGAATCACGCGGCGCGCAAGCACGCACCGACTTCCCCGGACGCAACGACGACAAATGGCTCGTCCACACCCGCATGAACTATAGCGGTCCGACCTCGGACCCAGCGCCGAACTACGATCGTAAAGTCACCTTCACCAAGTGGCAGCCCGAAGTGAGAACTTATTGATGTCAGCCATTACGCTCGATCTGTTTCGCTACGATCAGGCCGTCGATGAGGAGCCGCGGCGGGAACGCGTCGATATCGAGTTCGATGAAAACGCGACGGTGCTTGATGCGCTCGAGCATGCCAAGGCGGAGGTGGATGGGTCGATCTCGTTCCGCCGTTCCTGCCGTTCGGCGATCTGCGGATCGTGTTCGATGAACATCAACGGCGTCACGGGTCTCGCCTGCAAGACGCCGATCCGGGACGTACTGCGCAAGGATCGCTCGGTCAAGATCGATCCCATGCCCAACTTCTCGCCCATGAAGGACCTCGTCGTCCACATGGACCCGTACTGGGACAAGTATTCGCGGCTCAAACCCTACCTCCAGCCGGCCGACCGCGACGACGAGCACGAGCGGGAGCGCCGCGTTTCGCCCGAAGATATGAAGAAGCTCGTCGCCGCCGCCAACTGCGTCATGTGCGCGACGTGCTACGCGCTCTGCCCGGTCGTCAGCGTCGATCCCTCGTTCGCCGGCCCCGCGGCGATCGCATACGCGTACCGGTTCATCGAAGACACGCGCGACAGCAAACAGAAGGAACGCGTCGCGCAGATCAGCGACGACTACCTGTGGCTGTGCGCGCACTGTTATGCGTGCTCGTACTGCCCCAAGCACGTCGATCCGCACGACCGCATCATCGATACCAAACGGCGTTCGGTCCAACTCGGCCTCACAGACGCTCCCGGCCCGCGCCATGCGCTCGTCGTGGCCAAAACGATCAAGCAGACCGGGATGCTCGCCGAAAATGAAGTGATCATCGGCACGGTCGGGCGCTTCAACTTCAAAGGTCTACTCAAGGTGATGCCGCTCGGTTTACGGATGGCCGCCAAAGGCAAGGTCCCGCCCCTCATCATGCATCCGGTTCAGAAGGTCGACGAGATTCGGACCATCTTCGAGGCCATGGAGGTTCCCATCGCATCATGACCGCCACCGTATCGAATCCACTTCCCGCCAAGCGCCGCTCGAAATCGGCAGAGATGAAGCGTTACGGTTTCTTCCCGGGCTGCGTCGCCAAAGAGTCGTGCACCGAACTCTTCAATTCGACGATGCTGCTCGCCGACAAGCTCGGTATCGAACTGATCGAGCTGACCGCCGCGTCGTGTTGCGGGGCCTCGGTGCTCAACGACGTCAACCGCGACGTCGCTCGCGTACTCAATGCTCGCACCTATGCGCAAGCCGAAGCGCTCGGGCTCGACGACGTCATCACGATCTGTTCGACTTGCACGGGTCACATGCGGGCCGCGAACAAAGAATTGCTTGAAGACGACGTGCGCATGGAAGAGTCCAACGCCATCCTCGGCAAGTTCGGCGCCAGCTACAAGGGCACGGTTTCCGTCCGGCATCTGCTCTGGATGTTGATCGACGACATCGGGCTCGACGAGTTATCGAAGATGGTCGTCAACCCGTTGCAAGGGCTGAAGGTCGCGCCGTTTTACGGCTGCCACATCATCCGTCCGGAATCGGTGAACGGCTGGGAATCGGCCCGCAATCCGCACTCGCTCGAGGACCTGATCTCGGCGCTCGGCGGCGAGCCAATCGACTACGCCGGCAAGACGCGCTGCTGCGGTTTCCATGTCCAGCTCGAAAAAGACGGCATCGCCGCCAACATGGTTGGCCAGAACATGCGCATCGCCAAAGACGCCGGCGCCGAAGCCGTGCTGACCCCGTGCCCGCTCTGCCATCTGGCCCTCGACGGCTATCAAGCCGATTCTGCCGCGCGCTGGGGCCGCACCGATCTGCCGACCTTCCACCTGCCCCAACTGGTCGCGATTGCGCTCGGCATCGACCCGACCAAACTCGGCCTCAAACGCCACGTCATCTCGCCCGGCAACGTCTTATCGGCGCACGACCTAGCTCCCATGCACGTCGCCTAGAACGCTTGCGGTACCGTAGCCGAACCGTCTGAGGCTATGAACCGCGCCAACATCTTGGACAAGGAAGTAGCGGCGTTGGGGGAACGTCTTGCGGCACGCTTATCGTCCCAACCGTGCGGCGGCGCAGCTTGCATGATCCGGCAAATTGATGAGCATAACGGCGTCGTCGGAACCAGCGAAAGGGCGAAGCGACCGGCTGTCACCACCGCGACGTCGAATACTACGGTTCTTGATATTCCGGCGGCTCCGAATCGCCGCGGAGCGGGCTTTCGATGCGGGCGTCGTCGGCTTCCTCTCCTTCGAGCAGCGCGTCGGCGACGACCGCTTCGCTTGCGCGCGGCGCGGTGCCGGCGTTCGTTTCGCCTGCGCCGAGTTCGCTGTCGTCGTCCGTGTCTTCGAGGTCGTCTTGCTCGTCTTCGTCCTCGTCCGCGTCGACGATGTCGATCGTGACGCGGCCCTCAGCGCCGGCGCGCACGATCGTGCGCAAGGCTTGGGCGACGCGGCCGCCGCGGCCGATCACTTTGCCGATGTCTTCCGGATCGACTTCGAGTTCGAGCACGGCACCGCGCGCGTCGGGGTGCAGTTCGACGACGACGGCATCGGGATTGGCGACGAGTTTTTTCGCCAGAAACGTCAGCAGCTCGACGGCGCGCGGGTGCGCGATTTCGGCGGGTAAGGGATCTCGCTTGACCGGCGCGCGGCGGCGTTGCCAACGGCCGCCATCGCCCGCTCCGGTCGGTTCGCCTTCGGGTGTCTCCGGGAAGCCGCCGCGGCGCCGGCGCGCCGGGCGTTCGTCTTCAGGCTCGACGTCGTCGATGATCGTCTCGCCGCTCGCGATCGTGCGCGCACCAAGAGTCGAACGGCGCTCATCTTCTTCGACGGTCGACGTTTCGTCGCCGAACAGACCGAATTCGTCGTCGAACGCGCTCATGGCGTTCCGAGCCGCCGGGGTTTCGAGCGCATCACGGCGTTACGTCGCGCTCGATTTGGGGGCGCGTTTGGTTGTCGGGATCGGGCCGCGCTCGACCAGACCGCGTTCGGCGAGCAGGCGGCGAACCGGGTCCGACGGTTGTGCGCCCTTGGACAGCCAGCTCTTTACCTTCTCTTCGTCGAGCGCGACGGTCTTGGGCTGCGTGCGCGGATTGTAGTGGCCGAGGATTTCGATGAAGCGCCCGTCGCGCGGCGAGCGCGCGTCGGTCACGACGAAACGGTACGTCGGTTGCTTTTTGGCGCCCATGCGGCGCAGGCGGATCTTGACCATGGGAGTGTTGCTCTTTTCGTTTGCACCATCGCACTTCGCGATGCGGAGAGGTAAATCAAGCGGCGCGGGATCAGTGCGCTTTCGTAATGCGAAGCGCGCAGCGGCGCCCGGCGCCGCGCATCAGCGGCGGCCTTTGCCGGGAAGGGCGGGCATGCGGCCGCGTTTGCCGCCGCCGATCTGCTTCATCATCGTGCGCGACTGTTCGAACTGTTTAACCAAGCGGTTAATGTCGGCGACGTGCGTACCGCTGCCGCCGGCGATGCGGCGGCGGCGCGAGGCGTTGAGGATTTCGGGGCGGCGGCGCTCCTGGCGGTTCATCGAGCAGATGATCGCTTCGATGCGGTTGACGTCTTTCTCATCGATCGCGAAATCTTTGGGGACGAGCTTCGACATGCCGGGGATCATTTTCATCAGGTCGGTCATCGAGCCCATCTTGCGGACTTGGCGGAGTTGGCCGAGGAAGTCGTCGAGGGTGAATTCGTTTTTGCGGAACTTCGTTTCGAGTTCTTTGGCCTGCTCGAGCGAGTAAATGTTCTGGGTGCGCTCGATCAAGGTCAGCACGTCACCCATGCCGAGAATGCGCGAAGCGAGGCGGTCGGGATAGAATGGTTCGAGTGCCGAGAGTTTCTCCCCGACGCCGACGAATTTGATCGGTGCGCCGGTGATGCGATAGATCGAGAGGGCCGCGCCGCCGCGCGCGTCGCCGTCCATCTTCGTCAGCACGATTCCGGTGATGCCGAGACGTTCGTCGAAACCTTTGGCGACCTTGGTTGCTTCCTGGCCGGTCATCGCGTCGGCGACGAACAGGATTTCGCTGGGATTGGTGGCGGCTTTGATGCGCTCGAGTTCTTCCATCAGCGCGTCGTCGATCTGCAGGCGGCCGGCGGTGTCGATCAGGACCGTCGGGATGCCGAGGCGCTGCGCTTCTTCGACGCCGTGTTTGGCGATTGCGACCGGGTCGCGCGACGTTTCGGCGTAAACGGGGAGATCGATCTGTTTGCCGAGCGTTTGCAGCTGCTCGATCGCGGCGGGGCGGTAGACGTCGGCGGCGACGAGCAGGCTGCGGCGGCCCTGTTCTTTGAAGCGCAAGGCAAGTTTGCCGGCGTGCGTCGTCTTTCCCGAACCTTGCAGCCCGACGAGCATGATGGTGGTCGGCGGCGCGGGGGCGAAATTGATGCGCGCTTCGGCGCCCCCCATCAGTGACACGAGTTCGTCGTGAACGATCTTGACGACCGACTGCGCGGGGGTCAGCGACGCGAGGACGTCCGCACCGACCGCTTTTTCCTTGACGGCGTTGACGAAGTCTTTGGCGACCGAGAGGTTGACGTCGGCTTCCAACAACGCGACGCGAACTTCGCGCGCGACCTCGTTCACGTCGGCTTCGGTCAGCCGGCCGCGATTGCCCAGGCGCTGGAAGATCGCGCCGAGGCGTTCCCCTAACGCTTCAAGCAACGCTATGCCTTGGGGCCGGTTTCGTCGATTTTTTTGACGGCGTCGCCCACGGTCTTGATCTGCTCGGCTTCTTCGTCGGGGATGTCGATGTTGAACTCGGTTTCGAACGCCATGACCAGTTCAACCTGATCGAGCGAGTCGGCACCGAGGTCGTCCGTGATCGACGCCTCGGGGGTCACCTCGGCTTCGTCGACGCCGAGCTGCTCGACGATGATTTTCTTGACCTTATCGAAGGTCGTGCCAGTCGTTTCCATGCCTCTCCTACGCGCGCCGCGGCGCGAATCACATCAAAAAGCCGCCGTCGACCACGATGGTCTGGCCGGTCACATATCGGGCGGCCTCGGAACACAAGAACGTGACGACCCCGCTTACGTCTTCCGGTGTCCCCGCACGTCGAGCGGGATCGTTGTCAAATAGTTGCTGCGCGCCTGCTCGGGCATCGAGGCGGTCATCGCGGTTTCGATGTAGCCCGGCGCGACGGCGTTCACTCTTACGTTCCGCGAGCCCAATTCCCTCGCCACCGACTTTGCCAGACCGAGCAAGCCCGCCTTGGATGCCGCGTAAAGCGGCCTAGCCTGCGTTGACCGGAGAGAGGCCGACGATGTTCGAGAGCAGGACGATCGAAGCGCGGCGCTCCGTTCGCCGCACGGCGCAGAGTCAACGGGCACCAGGGTACAGCCGCGTTGCTTGGTCCTCCTTCACGATCATGCCCCGAGAGACCGCGGCATCGTCTTCCAAAGGACCCATTGTGGAACAAGAAGCGCTCTGCTACCGTCCGCGGCGTAGGCCGTTGAGGCAGAGATCGCAGGTAACCGAGTCAAGTCTTGCGACTTGCAATCGTATCAACGCCATATTCGAGGGCCATGGGCGTCAACCGGCGATCAGCGCTCCTCGCTAGGCGAGGGAACGGCGCGCTAAAACGGTCGTCGCTACT
>JALYUD010000039.1 GCA_030853905.1 Vulcanimicrobiota bacterium | reverse complement strand
GCTTTCGCGCAGGCCTCGCGTCGCCGCTCGCGATGACGTTGTGGGCGCACCGCTCGCCGCCGCTGGCCGACCTCGTCCACGAGATGCTCGTCGATTCCAATAATCACACCGCCGAGCAACTCTTGCGCTTCCTCGGTGAAACGAGCGGCAAGCCGGGGACCGACGCCTCCGGCATCGCGCTCGAAAAACGTCAACTCGGCGAACTGCACGTGCCGCGCGAACGCTTGGCGCTGTACGACGCGAGCGGCCTGGCGCCGAGCGACAAGATCATGCCCGCCACCTTGGCCAAGTTGCTGGCGCGCGAAGCGCGCTCGCCCTACGGCAACGTGTACGTGCGTAGCTTGCCGCGCGCCGGAATCGAGGGCACCGTAGCGCATCGCGATCTGCATGATGCGCTCGGCCGGACGCGCGCCAAGAGCGGCCACATCGAGAACGTCAACGCCCTCGCCGGTTACGTGCAGACGCGCCATCACGGCCGCATCGCCTTCGCCTTCGAAGTGAACGACCCGCGCGCCAACGCCGACGTGGTCTACGAAGAAGAAGACCGCGCTCTCGACGCGCTCTCGAACTTTTAGTTGCACGATCCGGCGATCTGGGCGATCTGCGCCGCCGCCATTGCCGGCATTCTCATTCCGTTTCGTCGCATCGGTGAGTGGGTGTGGCCGGCGGCGGGTTCGCTCGTGCTCGTTCTGGGGGGGCTGCTGTCGCCGTCGCGAGCGCTCCATGCCGTGGCGACGGGACTGGACGTGTATCTCTTCCTCGCCGGCATGATGCTGCTGGCCGAAGTCGCGCGGCGCGAAGGGCTGTTCGACTGGCTGGCAGGCGTGGCGGTTCGGGCCGCGCATGGCTCGCGTGCGCGCTTATTCGCTCTCGTGTACGGCGTCGGGGTCGCCGTGACGACGGTGCTTTCCAACGACGCGACGGCAGTCGTCCTCACGCCCGCGGTTGCCGCTGCGGTGCGCGCAGCGCAGGTCGACGAACCATTGCCGTATCTCTACGCTTGCGCGCTCGTCGCCAATGCGGCGAGTTTCGTCTTGCCGATCTCGAACCCGGCGAACCTGGTGATCTATGGACGCGCGTTGCCGCCGCTCGAACGGTGGATGACGACGTTTGCTTTGCCGGCACTGTTGTCGATCGTCACCACGTACGCGCTGCTCTTCGCGGTCATGCGCGTGCGCTTGCGTGGTACGGTGGCCGCCGAACTCGACATCACGCCGCTGCGAACCGGCGGCCGCTTTGCCCTGATCGCAATCGTTGTGACGGCGCTCGTGCTCGTGACGGCATCGGCGCTCGGCCTCGCGCTCGGCGCCGTCACCTTCGCGTGCGGAGCGCTGGTCGTTGCCGTGTTGACGTTCGTCGTCGAGCCGCGTGAGTCGCGCGACGGCGGCGGCTTTGCGGCGCTCGTCCAAATCGTACGCGGGCCGTCGTGGACCGTTCTGCTGTTGGTGGCCGGACTGTTCGTTCTCGTGTCGGCCATCGAAACGACGGGAACGCTGCTCGCCTTGCGGCAGGCCGTCAACGGGTTCGCGCACCAAAACCTGTGGGTCGGCGCTCTGGCGGTCGCCGCGATCGCCGCCGTCGCTTCCAACGTGACGAACAACCTCCCCGCCGGGTTGCTCGCCGGCGCGAGCGTCGCGACGCTGCATGGGCACGAATCGATCCGCAGCGCGGTCGCGCTCGGCATCGATCTCGGGCCGAATCTTTCGGTGACCGGTTCGCTCGCCACGATCCTGTGGTTGATCGCGCTACGACGCGAGCGGATCGACGTCTCGCGGATCGCGTTCTTGCGCGTCGGCGTTATCGTCATGCCCGCGGCGCTGGCGCTCGCGGTCGCGGCCCTCGTCTTCGTACCGCACGCGTAAGTCGAATCCAGTAGGGAGAAGCGCACCGAAGGGGAGCCCTTCCCAATGACCAACATACCGGCCATGGCGTCTCCCGCAATCGGCTTCACGCTCGTCATGCGATTGGAAATGCCCTCGTCGCCCGGCGCGTTCGGTTTCCTGGCCTCGGCGATCGGCGACGCCGGCGGAATCATCGGCGCAGTCGACATGCGCGCCGTCGGTAAGACGTCGGTCACGCGCGACATCACCGTAACCGTCGCCTCGGATGCGGTTGCAAACGCCGTGCGGTCACACGTCGAACGCCTCGACGGCGTGCGGCTCGTCAGCATCTCGGACTCGACCTTCCTCGCCCATCTCGGCGGCAAGATTTCGGTCGAACCGAAGATTCCCGTCAAGACACGTACCGATCTATCTAAGGTGTACACCCCGGGCGTGGCACGCGTTTCCCTCGCAATCGCCGCCGATCCCCAAAAAGCGTTTCAGTTGACGATCAAGCGGAACTCGGTGGCGGTTGTGACCGACGGTACGGCGGTCCTGGGTCTGGGGGACATCGGTCCCTTCGGCGCGGCGCCGGTGATGGAAGGCAAATGCATGCTTTTCAAGCAGTTCGCCGGCATCGACGCTTTCCCGATCTGTCTCGATACGAAAGACACGGACGAGATCGTCGAGACCGTCGTGCATATCGCTCCGATCTTCGGCGGCATTAATTTGGAAGACATCTCGGCGCCGCGCTGCTTCGAAATCGAGCGGCGTTTGCAGGAGCGGCTCGACGTTCCGGTCATGCACGACGACCAGCACGGGACTGCGGTCGTCATTCTCGCCGCGCTGATGAATGCAGCGGCCGTGGTCGGCAAACGGCTCGAGGATATGACCGTCGTCGTTGCCGGCAGCGGCGCGGCCGGCACGGCGACGATGAAGATGCTGCTGCTCGCGGGCGTACGCGACGTCGTGCCGGTCGATCGTTCCGGCGCGCTCAGCCGCGGCCTGCAATACGACAATTCACATTGGACGTGGCTCGCGGAAAACACCAATCGCGAAAACCGCCGCGGCTCGCTCGCCGACGTGCTCGAGGCTGCCGACGTCTTCATCGGTGTCTCTGCGCCCAATATTCTGCGTCCTGAAAACCTCAAGCGGATGGCGCGCGATCCGATCGTCTTCGCGATGGCGAATCCGACTCCCGAGATCATGCCTGAAGCCGCCGCGCCCTACGTCGCCGTGATGGCGACCGGGCGCAGCGATTACCCCAACCAAGTCAACAACCTGCTTGCTTTCCCCGGAATCTTCCGTGGTGCGCTCGACTGCCGGGCGCGCTCGATCAGCGACGGCATGAAGCTGGCCGCTGCCGGTGCGATCGCGGGCATCATCAGTCCGGACGAACGCGGCCCCGAATACGTGATTCCGAGCGTGTTCGACGGTCGCGTCGTCGACGCGGTGGCCCGCGCCGTCGTCGCCGCCGCGATCGAAGAAGGTATCGCGCGGCGTCATCAACTCGGCAGCGAAAGCGAAGAACTCGTCGCGACGGTCTAAACGACCGAAGCTCACCTCATGCGAGAATTTCGCGCGCGCGTCCTCGTCATCGAGGACGATCCCGATATCGCGGCCGTCGAAGCGCAGTTCCTGGCGCGTGCCGGTTACCAGACCAAACTCGCGGCCACCGGGGCGGACGGGATCGCCGACGTCGCGAGCTTTAAGCCCGACGTCGTGCTGCTCGATATCGGCCTGCCCGACATGTCGGGGCTCGACGCGTGCACGGCGATCGCCGAAAAGGCCGACGCGTACATCTTGTTCGTCAGCGCTAATTCAAGCGAAGAGGTTCGCTTGAAAGGGCTGGGTCTAGGGGCCGACGATTTCATCAACAAGCCGTTTTCGGGCAACGAACTGGTGGCCCGCATTGCCTCGTTTTTGCGGCGGCGCGAACGCTCGCGCTTGCGCGAACACGACGGGCGTCTGCAGCTGAGCGATTGCGTGCTCGTCCGCGATCTACATCGCGTCGAGCGCGACGGCCACGCGGTGAGCCTGACCGCGCTCGAGTTCCGCCTCCTGTGGTTTCTGGGCGAGGCCGACGGCAAACTGTTGACGCGCGCTCAAATCCTCGAACGCGTCTGGAACGACGTCTCCGGCATCCCGACTCGCGTCGTCGACGTGCACGTCGCGGCGCTACGCAAAAAACTGAGCGAAATCGGCGCTGCGCCAAACATCACCTCGGTCCGCGGCATTGGATATCGTTTAGACCACCTGTAAGTCGCTCACCGACGATGTCGGAC
>JALYUD010000035.1 GCA_030853905.1 Vulcanimicrobiota bacterium | reverse complement strand
GCGGCGCAACGGGGGACGCCCGAATGACGTCCTTGCCGTGACGGGACCTCTCGGCCTAAGCCGCGCCGGCCTCGAGTTGACGCGGCGGCCGGATATCGTCGTAGCCGCCGCGCTGCGAGAGCGCGCGCTCGCGGCCTTCGCGACGCCGGCGCCGCGGTTACGCGAAGGGCGGTGGCTGGCCGCCTCGAGCCACGTCCATGCGATGATGGATCTCTCGGACGGCATCTCGACCGACGTCGCCCGGCTCGCCGCGGCCAGCGCTTGCGGCGCACTCGTCGAGCCCATAGCACTGCATCCCGCGGTTAGGGCCATCGCGCTGGCCGCGGGTCACCGTCCCGAGCGGTATGTTCTCGATGGCGGCGAGGATTTCGAACTCCTGGTCAGCGTCGCCCCCCGCGCCTTCACCCACCTCGCCCACCGTTTTGCCACGCGCTTCGGCCGCCCGCTCGTCGCCGTCGGCCGTCTCGAACATACGGCAGGCGTGCGTCTGGACGTCGACGGCGCCGTTCGCCCTCTCGAGCCGCGCGGCTACGATCATCTTCGCGACGCTTGAGCATCCTGTCGAGCCGCTTCATCCATAAGGCGTCCACGGTGAAGTCAGCTCGCGGGATGACCGATTCATAAAGAGTGATGAAAACAACATTCGTTGCCGACAGGACCGCCGAAGCCGTCCCCGACGGGGGCGAGCGTAATCGGCGCCAACCGGCACCGCATCCGGGCCCGTCGATCAAGCGCAAGTACCTCGACCCGCTGGGCGTACGCGTTGCGACCCTGGCCGCGCACATCGGCATGCAAGCAACCGCGTTGCAGCCGATGCTCGCCGGTGAAACATCGATCGACGTCGAGACGGCGATCCGGCTTGGTCGCGCTCTGCAACTGAACCCGCAGATCATCATGGAGCGTCAAGTCAAGCACGACTTTTTGGTGTTGCGCGACGACGAGGGGCTGGAAAGCATCGACGTCCTGCCGCCCGACGGCCGCTTTCCGTTTCCGGAAAAGGCGTTTTTGCGCGGGCGGCTGGCCGGATTGCGCGAGACGTGGGGCTACGGCGACGTGCGCCCGGAAACGCTCGGGTTTCTGGCCGACGCCGAATCCGACGGTCAGGATCTACGGCTGCGCTTGCACGAACTGGGCACCGGCTCGCGTCTGCGGGTGTATGCGCCGAACGGCGAAGTCCTGTGGGTCGGCGTCGTCATGGAAACCCTCGAAGGCCAACCCCTCTTGCCTTCCGTTCGACCGGGCACTTGGATCGGCTGGTTCGTTCAGCGCTACCGAGCGGACTTCACACCGGCGCGATAATCAGCGCCGCATCATCCCGCTCGACGGCGACCCCGCAGTCGAGCGCCGCATCGCGTCGCGGCTCTTGCCGCGCGGCGATGAAAGCGAGCAGCAGCGCGCGATCGTGCCGCGCTCGGCGGCACGCCTCTGGGAGGTCCGCCGACACCGTGCGAACCGAGCCGTCGGGAACGAACGGCACCGGGTCCGCCGGCACCGCCCCCGCGACATCGAGCCGCGACGGATCGTGCTCGACGAGCCAGGTGTAAACCTGAGTCCCATATCGCCGATCGAGCCGCTGCGCCTGGGCATGAGGATCTCGACTCTCGCATCCGATCCCGACAAGCAACATGGCCGCCATCGGAAACGCGATCTTCAGACGCGTTTGACGCGGCGGGAGCGTAAACACTGCGTGCACGCTTTGATCGTCTTGTGCGTGCCGCGCTCGTCGACGCGGACCGGTTGCAGGTTGGGCAGCCAGCGGCGCTTGGTCTTATTCATCGCATGGCTGACGTTATTGCCGGCCATCGGACCCTTTCCGCACACGTCGCAGCGCTTAGCCACCGGAACACCCCCACCGTCTTCGAAAAGCGAACAGCCGCCGCACGGCGGACAACCCCCGCAGTTTATCATGCGCGTGGAACCGCCGCAACGACCTCGGTGCGCCTGCAACTCCCGCGGCGCGCGCCGTGAGAAGGCCCGTGCGCGCCGCCCGCGGCGTGCGCGGGGAGAAGCCCCACGGCTGAGCGTATAGTGGCGAAGGTGCATTGCGGCTTCGCGGGCGAGTTTCGAAGGGGTCTTTTTGAACGGTAGGGTTCCGCGCATTGCAGTCGATGCAATGGGCGGAGATCACGCTCCCGAAGAGATCGTCGCCGGCGCGGCGCTGGCCGCGCGCGAAGGCTTCGGCCATATGTTTCTCGTCGGTGATCGCGGGCGGCTTGCACCGCTACTCGCTGAACACGCGAGCGACCGCCTCGAACTCGTGCATGCGCCCGATGCCGTGCCGATGGACGCCAATCCGGCGCAAGCTGTGCGCAACAGCGGCGCGACGTCGCTCGGTGTCGCCATTGAGCTCGTGCGTGACGGGAAGGCGGACGCCGTTGTTTCGGCGGGCAACAGCGGCGCGTTTCTGGCGATCGCGCTCGTGCGCTTGCGCACGATACCCGGCGTCGCGCGACCGGCGATTGCGGTCGTCTATCCCGCCAAACATGGTCCCGTCGTCGTTCTCGATAGCGGTGCCAACGTCGACTGCCGGCCGGAATGGCTCGTGCAGTTCGGCATCATGGGGAGCGCCTATGCGCGCGCGGTGCTCGGCATCGCGGCCCCCAAAGTCGGCATCATCTCCGTCGGCGAGGAGCGCAACAAAGGAAACGCGCAGACGATTGAAGCGGCGCGTCTGCTGCGAGCGGCGCCCCTCGACTTTATCGGTAATGCGGAAGGGAAAGACGTCTTCGTCAATCTGGCCGACGTCTTCGTGACCGACGGTTTCGTCGGCAACGTCATGCTCAAACTCTCCGAGGGTGCCGGCGACCTGATCACCGACATCGTCAGCGCCGAAGTCAAGGCTAGCGGCCCGCTCGAAAAACTGGGCGCGTTGCTCGTGCGGCCCGCGCTGCGCCGCGTCCGCCGCAAGCTCAGTTACGAAACGTATGGCGGCGCACCGCTGCTGGGCTTGCGTGGAAACTGCATCGTCGCGCACGGCCGAGCCAATCGAACCGCCGTCCGCAGCGCGATCCGCGCCGCCGTAGCAGAGGTGCGCGAAGACGTCGTCGGGCGCATCGGGGAACTCGTCCGGCCGCTGGAATGGGCGCAATAGTGATCCGGCACGGGGCGCCGACCCAGGGCGGCCTGTACGTCCATTTGCCCTTTTGCCCGTACCTCTGCCCGTACTGCGATTTCGCGAAATGGGCGCTGCGGCGCAGCGCTGCCGAGCGGTATCTGCGTGCACTGCGCTGCGAGATTGCGAGTGCACCGCCGTACCGCGCGCGGTCGCTGTTCTTCGGCGGCGGAACGCCGAATACGTACCCGGCGGCCGACATCGCCCTGTTGACGGCGCAGTTGCGCGAGCGCTTCGACCTCCCCGCGGACGCGGAAGTGACGATCGAGATGAATCCCGATCGAGCGCTGTGCGAACCCGATGTCTTTGCGGTTTACGCGCAGGCGGGGATCACGCGCATCTCGTTCGGCGTGCAATCGTTCGTTCCGTCGGAACTGGCGACGCTCGGTCGCCGTCATGCGCCGAGTGACGTCACCCTTGCAGTGGAGCGCGCGCGCGCCGCGGGAATCGCCAACATTTCGCTCGATCTGATGTTTGCCGTGCCGGGGCAAACGCTTGCGTCGTGGCAATGTTCGCTTGCTGAGGCGCTCGCGCTCGAACCGGCGCACGTTTCGACCTACGGGCTGACGATCGAAGCGCATACGCCGTACGCCGCTTGGGAGCGCCGTTCTCCGGACGATTTTGTTTCGAACGATTGCGAAGCCGATATGTATGCGCTCGCCATCGACACCCTCGAAGCTGCGGGTTTCGAGCACTACGAGATCAGCAATTTCGCCCGCCCCGGCAGGCGCTGCCGCCACAATGAAAACTATTGGGAGAATGGCAGCTATCTCGGTCTCGGGGTGGGAGCGGCGACCTATCGAGACGGTGTACGCAGCTCGCACGGGCGCGACTTCGAGGCCTATTGCGCCGCCCTCGAGCGGGGCGCGGAGCCGCCCGGCGAAAGCGAATGTTTGGAGGGTGCCGCGCGCTTCGGGGAGGCCGCGATGCTCGCCCTGCGCCGCGCCGAAGGGGTGGACGTTGCGACCTTCGCGCAACGTTACGGCGTCGACTTCAAAAAGCATTACGCATCCGTTCTCAGCGACCCGCGCGTCGCCGCCAGCCTCGACGTGACGCCGGCGCACGTTCGCTTGAACCGCCGCGGCCGTTTCGTTGCAAACGACGTCTGCGGCGCCTTTTTGGGTTGATCGTGCCCGGACCGATCTTGCGCGCGCTCTTCATGGCCGTGTTTGCCATTGCGGGCTTTTTCCTGGGGCGCGAGGCGTACGCGCATCTGATTGCGCTGCACGTCGCCAACGGGACGTGGCTGCTCGCCCTCACGATCGCCGTGCCGCTCGGCGGTGCGCTCATCGGCTTATTTACCGCGCCCTACGCCCAAGCGTTCTTCGAAGTCGAACTCGATGCGGTCGAAAGTGCCGCGGAACGCCTGCGCCCGCAGCAACTGGCCGGAGGCGTGATCGGCTTGATCGCGGGCCTCGTGATCGCCTTCCTGATCAAGAACGTTTTGTTCGATACGATCGCGAGCGCGGGTCCCGTGGGCACGATCGTCGCGAACGTATCCTACATCGTGCTCAGCATCTTTGCCGCGTTCTTGGGCGCGCGAGTCGGGGCCAAACAACCGCTGGGCCCCGAGCAGAGCGACCGGCGCGACGCCGCTCGCGCGCAAGCCAAGGTGATCGACACGTCGATCATCGTCGATGGCCGCGTGCTCGAAATCGTCGAGAGCGGATTTTTGGAAGGACCGCTCGTCGTTCCGCGTTTCGTGCTGCACGAACTCCAAACGATCGCCGATTCCAGCGATCCGCTCAAACGCGTGCGAGGCCGGCGCGGCCTTGACGTGCTCGGAAAATTGCAAGAAGTGATCGACTTGCAGATCGACGAGCGCGATTACGACGACGTCGCCGGCGTCGATGCGAAACTGGTGCGCCTGGCCCGCGAACGGCGCGCCAAGCTCGTGACGAACGACTACAACCTGGGCCGGATCGCCCATCTCGAAAGCGTCGCCGTGCTCAACGTCAATGAGCTTGCCGGCGCCGTGCGAGCCGTCGTTCTGCCCGGTGAGGAATTGCACGTTGCGATCCTGCGCGACGGCAAAGAACCGCACCAAGGCGTCGGTTATCTCGACGACGGCACGATGATCGTCGTTGAAAACGGTCGGCGCCTCATCGGCGAAGAGACGGACGTCCAGGTGACCAGCATCCTCCAAACGGCCGCCGGCCGGATGATCTTCGCCAAAGCAAAACGGCCGAGCCAGTTGGCGACGTGAGTCCGACATTCTGCGCGGTAATCGTGGCGGCGGGACGCGGTGTGCGCTTCGGGCGCGCTAAGCAACTCGTCGAAATAGCGGGCCGTCCGCTCGTGGCGTGGTCGCTCTCCACGTTCGATGCGATGCCCGAACTTTGCGATCTGGTGGTCGCTTGCGAGCCGGGCGTCTGCTTGAGGATGCAAGCGTTGGCGTCGGAGTTCGCACCGCGGCTGCGGACCGCGATCGTCGCGGGTGGAGCGACCCGGCAAGAGAGCGTGGAACGGGCACTGGCGGCAATTCCGAGCGGCTGCGACGCCGTCTTCATTCATGATGGTGCACGGCCGCTCGTGTCGTCCCAGGACGTGCGCGCCGGCATAGCGGCGACGGCACCGCGCGTCGCCGCGCTGCTCGCGGCTCCGGTGGTCGATACGATCAAGCTCGTGCCGCGCGGCGAGCGTACCGTCAGCGGCACGCTCGAACGGGCTGATCTGTGGGCAGCGCAAACGCCGCAGTTCGCCATGCTCGCCGATCTGCGCGAAGCGCACGCGCGCGCGCGACGCGAGCACTTCAGCGCGACCGACGATGCGGCGCTGCTCGAACGCGCCGGCTGCACGGTCGTCGTCGTTCCCGCATCGAGCGAAAACTTCAAGGTGACCGTGGAAAGCGACCGTGAACGCGCGGAGGCGATTCTGCGGGCGCGAGTCGCGCTCGCGCAATGACGGCGCCGTATCGCGTCGGTCATGGCTTCGATGCGCACCGCTTGGTCGCGGGTCGGCCGTTTATCCTCGGCGGCGTGACGATTCCCTACGAAAAAGGCCCGCTCGGTCATTCCGATGCCGACGTTTTGGCCCACGCGCTGTCCGATGCGCTTCTCGGCGCCTGCGCACTCGGCGATGTGGGAAGCCATTTTCCCGACAGCGACGCCCGCTGGAAAGACGCCGACTCGATGCAACTGCTGGCGGCCTGCGCGGAGCTGGCGCGCGACGCCGGCTACGAGCCGGGTAATCTCGACGCGACGGTGATCGTCCAGGCGCCCAAACTCGCTCCTCACCTCGAAGCGGTGCGCGCGCGGGTCGCGGCAGTTCTGCGCATCGAAACCGATGCGGTCAGTGTTACAGCGAAGACGAGCGAGGGCATGGGTTACACGGGCGACGGTACTGGCATCGCCGCCCACGCCGTCGCGCTTCTGGTTCGCCGCAACTCATGATCGATCTCGACCTCGCAGCTTTGCTTACTCACCTCATGACACACATCGTACTCGTGCTTGGCCTCGTAGTCGCATGACGCACGTCGACTTGGGCGGCCCTCCGTTCACCGTTCTGCTCGGTCCGCGAACGAGCAGCGCCGTTGCATGCGATGCGCTGCGCGAAGCGATGCAGCGGAGCCGTCTTCTAGAAGACCCGGCGCCGCCGGCCGCGCTTCGCTGGATCGAGACGTTCGTGGAGGCCTACGGTGCCGTGGTCGCGACGGTCGCGGACGCCATGCCGCTCGTCCGAGCACTGCGCGCGGAAGCGGTCATCGTGCCGGCGCTCGCACTCGAACGATTGCGTAACCGTCAAGTTCTGTTCTTTCTCGACGCCGTCAGCCAGTACGTCGACGATCAGGCCGAACTGCGCGGACTGCCGCTCGACCACGATCTGCGGGAAATCGCCGCTGAATTCGGTCTCGAGCCGAACGATGCGCTGTGGGCCGTGCGCGTCGCGTTGACTGCAGAGAACGAGGGTCCGCCGCTCGAACTCCTGTTTCCGCTAATCGGAGCGGATCGCATCATGATGCGCATCGGCGCAATCAATTCGCACGTTTTGCACGGTCGCGGACTGGAACCGATCGCCTACGGACCGGGCGGCGTGCCGTTCCGCACGATCGAAGGGAAGCCGCCGGCGTGAGTCTCTGGGCCGAGGTTCTCGCCGACTGGCGCGTTCCGGTCGAGAACGATCCGGCAGCGCGCGGCTATCTCGACGTGCTGTTATCGTATCCCGGCTTTCACGCGATCACCGCGCACCGCGTTCTTCATCGGCTCTGGCGAGCGCGCATTCCGCTCTTACCGCGCTTTCTGGCCAACGTCGTACGCTGCGCGACGGGCATCGAGATTCATCCCGCGGCGAAGATCGGGCGGCGCTTTTTCATCGATCACGGCATGGG
>JALYUD010000158.1 GCA_030853905.1 Vulcanimicrobiota bacterium | reverse complement strand
AAAAGTTGAATTTCCACGCGCTTGAAAGGTTGGTCGGCGCCGGCGATCCCGTCCCTGTCGGCGTAGGGCTGGGCGAGGCGAGCGAACTGCTGCACGGTAGCGCCGACGGTCCGAGCGGATCGTGCAGGAGTGCGCGCGGAAACGTTAGCGTGAACTCGTTGTTCTGTCCATTATCGTTGAGGGTCAGCGTGGCTTCGGAGACCGACGTGCGCACCAGTTGCGGGTTCAGCTGGTTACTGGTTCCCGGCGTGACGATGTACTGAAGCAGGACCGGAAACGTCGTTGAGGCGCCGAACGATGCCGTCGTGCCGATGTTGAACGAAAAGGTGTAGGACAGAAAGCTCGTGTTGAACGGATTTGGATACGGGGTGCTGCCGCCGCACGCGTCCAGGACGATCTGGTAGTCGTACATGGCGAAATTCATCGGTCCGACCGTGCGGAAACGGATCAGCATGCTGCCGGCGAGGTTGTTGCCCTGGCCGTTGAGTGATGGTTCCGGCGTCACCTGGTGGCCGCAGGCTGCAACGAGCAGCGCGGCCGAAGCGAAGGTGACGAGTGCGGGGCGGCGGAGCATCGTTTCCTCACTGATTCCGTTCGTCGTCGCGGCCGTCGGAGCGCTCTTGATGGCGGCCGCGTTTCCCAAGATGAATGCGAGCATGCTGGCACCGGTCGGCACGGTCGGATTGTTTTGGGCCTGGTTTGGGGTGTCGCCGAGGCGTGCCTTCTGGATCGGTTGGCTTGCAGGCACGGTTTACTTCAGCATCAACTTTGCGTGGTTCGGGGAAACCGCGGGCGCCTTGATTGCGCCGTTCGGTTTTCTGCTTGCGCTCGGGCCGGCGCTCGCCGAGGGACTCGTCGGTTTCGCCCTTGCGGGGCTACTGACCGCGCTGCTCACGGGGGGCCTGCGCAAGCGTAGCCGCGTGGTGCGCGCGCTCGTCCCGCTGGGATCCGCGGCGGCCTTTGCCGCGACCGAGTGGCTGCGTGCGGAAGGACTGGGCGAACTAGGCGTTCCGTTCGGAAGCCTCGGCTACACCCAAGTCCAAACGCCATTTGCTCCGTTTGCGGCCTTCGCCGGAACGTACGGCATCACGTTCTTGCTTTGCATCCTGGGCGCGTATGCTGCGTACGCGCTGCGCATGCGCTCCGTACGCGGTTCGGGCGTCGATGCCGGCTGCGCGGCTGCGCTGGTCGTTCTCGCCTGCGGCCTGGCGTGGGCGTTTTGGCCGGCGCGCAACTACCCCGCGCCGACCGTGCGCGTCGCGGCCGTGCAAGGCAATATCGCGCAATCGCTCAAGTTCGAACGGGGGGCGCTGGCGGCGGCAGTCGAGCGCTACACGCGTTTGACCCTGCGCGCGGCGCCTGCCCATCCGGCGCTCGTTCTCTGGCCGGAAACGGTCATTCCGACCGCGATCAATCGCCAGCCGCGTCTGCAAGCGACCTTCGCCAGGTTGGCGCGGCGGCTGCACGCGGAACTCGTCGTCGGAACATTGACCGTCAACGCAGCCGGTGCGTATAACGTGCTCGAAGCATTCGCACCCGACGGAACGCTAGCATCGACGTACCGCAAAAGGCAGCTCGTTCCGTTTGCCGAGCACATTCCGCTACGCGCCGCCTTGGCGTGGATTCCCTGGGCATCATACGCATCGAATTTTCTCGAGGGCGGAAGCAACGGCATTTTTTCCGTCGGCCCCTTGCGCGTCGCGCCGATCATCTGCTGGGAGTCGGCCTTCACGAAGATAACGAACGGCGACGTGCGCGCCGGCGCAACGGCCCTGGCGATCTCGACCGACGACGCCTGGTTCGGACGGACGGCGGGCCCGTACATGCACGCCCAGATCGCGCAGATGCGTGCGCTCGAAACGGGGCGCTGGATCGTGCGCGCGGCATCGACCGGCATCAGCGGCATCATCGCGCCCAACGGTCGCTACGAGCGCGCCAGCGCGTTAGGTGAGAGCGCGGTCGTAAGCGGAACGATCGGCGCCCCGGTCGATACCGCGTATGCTTCCTTCGGAGCGCCCGCGGTCGCCGCGTTGTTGGCGTTCCTCTATCTCGCCGTACTGGCCGCGACGCGACGAGCGACGTGATCGCGCGCCGACGAAACCTGCTCCTCTGGCTTGCGGGGTTCGCCTTCGCCGCATACGTTGCAATCGGCATCTACCGGGCCGGCGAGAATGAGCTTCCGCCTCCGAGTGCGGACACGCGGATCGTTTTCAAGGGCGGCGCGATCACCGGGCGGCGGATCGCGACGCGCTCCTGGTCGGCCGATTACGATCGCATCGTCAGTAACGCCGATCAAACGCTGCTCAACGTCGAGGGCATCCACAATGGCATCGTGTTCAAGAAGGGCCGCCCGTACATCCGCATACGAGCCGCTCGCATGGTCGTCAACACGACGACACACGATTTCACGATGTCCGGAGCGCTTCACGCTCAGACGATCGGCACGCACCCGCCGCGCTCGTTCGACACGACGTCAGCGATTTGGAACGACGCGCGCCAAGAATTGACGCTCGACAAACCGGTCGTCTTTCACAGCGGCGCCGGGGACCCACTGACGATCGCCCGCGCCGTCTTCGACGTCAAGACGGGAGTGCTCGATGTCCATGGCCTGTCCGGTCCAATACGTTAAGCGCGGTTACGCTTTGCCGTTCGTTGCGCCGTCGAGGCTTTTTTTTGCTTCGGCGATGAGGCGTTTGACTTTTTGGCCGCCTTTGTGCCCGATCTCTTCGTAGAAGTCCGAGCCGTACTTTTCTTTGACGACCTTGCCGCCTTTCTGTCCGATCGACTCATAGAAGCCGGCCCCGTGACGCTCACGCGTGGCTTGACCACCCTTGCGTCCGATCGACTCGTAGAATCCAGACCCATAGCGCTCGCGGACCGTATCGCCGCCCTTTTTGCCGGCTTCGCGGACGGACATTTCGCCGCCCGATTTGTCGGCCGGCAAAACCTTCGAGGACTGACTTGCCATCTAAAAAACCCTCTGCGCTCCGGCGAAGATGGAGTGGACCGTGAAGAGTCAGCATGAGACGCCGCCACTGCCGCTACAAGTGGCTCGTACCCAGGCCATACGGGCTTAAATCGGGATGATCGATACGATTATCGAAGGAGCGCTGATCCACGACGGCCTGGGCACGGTGCCGTACCGAACCGATGTGGCGATCGTCGCGGAGCGCATCGCGCTGATCGGCGCGCTCGACGGACGCGAAGCGCAGCATCGCATCGCAGCCGCGCAGCACGTGCTCGCGCCGGGCTTTATCGACGTGCACGCGCACACCGATGAGCTCTGGCTCGAAGACGGCCGCTGCCTCGGCAAAATCGCGCAAGGCGTCACGACGGAAATCGGCGGCAATTGCGGCACGTCGATCCCTCCGCTCGCCACCGGTCCGCAAGCGCGTTGGCACGATCTCGACGAATTCTTCGCTGCAGTCGAACAAAGCGGCGTCGCGCTCAACGTCGCCACCTTGGTCGGCCTCGGCACCACGCGCGCGCTCGTTGCAGGCGATCGCGAGACCCGCCTCGACGCATCCGAATTGCGTGCGGAAGCCGACCTCGTCCGAGCGGCGATCGAACAAGGCGCACTCGGCGTCTCGAGCGGCTTGATCTACGCCCCCTCACGCTACGCCGAGCGCGATGAACTTATCGGCTGCGCGAAGGCGTCGCGCGATGCGGGGATGCCGCGCTACGTGACGCACCTGCGCAGCGAAGGCGAGACTCTCTTCGAAGCCGTCGACGAAGCACTCGACGTCGGACGGCGGGCCGACGTCGCCGTGCAATTCTCGCACCATAAAGCGGCGGGCAAGAAGAATTGGGGGAAGGTCGAGCATTCACTTGAGATGATCGCGCGAGCGCGAGCGGACGGTTTACGTGCGTTTGCCGATGTGTATCCGTACGTCGCTTCATGTACGCGTCTGGACACGATCCTTCCGCAAGACGCGATGATCGGAGGCACCGATGGGACGCTCGAGCGGTTGCGCGATCCCGCCACGGCCGCTGCCCTCGCCTTGCGTTTGGGACTCGACCGCAGCACCGACGCCGATTGGCACGATATCCAAATCTCGACCGTTGCAAGCGAACGTAATGCCGCTCTGCAGGGAATGCGGTTGGATGAGATCGCGCGACTACGACGGCTTTCGCCGCCGCGTGCGGCACTCGATCTGCTCATCGAAGAGCGCCTGGACGTTTCGGCATTCTTCTTTGCGATGTCCGAAGACGACGTCGCGACGGTCCTTTCGGCCGATTTTGTGATGATCGGCAGCGACGCGTCGGCGCGCGCACACGACGGACCGACGGCACATGGTGTGCCGCATCCGCGCACCTTCGGCTGCTTCCCGCGGGTCTTGGGCCGTTTTGTGCGCGGCCGCAAGACGTTCGATCTGGCGGAGGCGATCCGCCGCATGACGTCGCTCCCAGCCGACACGTTTGGGCTCGCCGAACGCGGCCGCATCGCCGTCGGCGCGTATGCCGACCTCGTGCTGTTCGATCCGGCGACGATCGTCGACACCGCGACCTACGAGCAGCCGTACGCCTATCCGCGCGGCATCGACCGCGTCTGGGTAAACGGCCGAGCCGTCGTCAGTGGCGGACATGCTACGGGCGCTCGGCCGGGCCGCGCCTTGCGCGGCGGTCGAGCGTCGTAGTGCCAATCACGGAGAAGCGATGGCGGTTTCCCGGCGTTCCCCGCGCGACGTTGCTACGGTCGAATTGTCTTCTTCGCATTCCGGTAGGGTGAACGGTCGCATCGCTTCCGGTTCGTTCGGCGGTCGAGTTTACGCGGAGCCTTGCGCACCCTCCGCGCGGCGTGCCTGCGATACGGTGGGGAGGCGTGTCAATAAGTCGTGGAAAACATCGCGCACGCCATCGCCAAGCGCTGCGAGCGACCCGTCGTTGACGAGCGTATAGTCGGCCAGTTCCCGCGCGCGGAACGGATCGATTTGGGCGCGCATGCGACGGCGAATCTCGCCGATCTCGAGACCGCTTCGCGCTACGATTCGAGCGATACGTTCCTCGTCGTCGGCCTCGACGACGACGTTGGCATCGCAGAAGCGGTAAAAGCCCGCTTCGAAGAGCAACGGCACCTCGTGCACGACGATTTGTTCCGCGCCGGCCGTTCGTTCGAGCTCCGCGGCTCGTTCGCGGACGTACGGATGCACGATCGCGTTGACTGCTTCGCGCGCCGCCGCATCGCTGAAGACGATCGCCGCCAAAGCGCCTCGGTCGAGTGCTCCGCCCGGTCGGATAGCCTGCGGATACCGCTGCGCGATGCGCGCCAGCCCCTCGGTCTGCGGATCGACCGCTGCTCGCGCCAGGACATCGGCATCGATGACGAGCGCGCCGAGGGCCGCAAAAGCTTTTCCCGCCTCGCTCTTCCCTGCTCCGATGCCGCCGGTCAAACCGACTCGCAGACGCATCCCCCCCGCTTCAACGAAAATACCAGCATCGCTGCCGCCCTTTTTCCAAGGACATAAACAGCACCGGGGTGTTGCGCGCCTCGCGGATTAAGGGGTTCTGATTTGGAGCCTAGGGCAGAAGCCGGCGGCTTGCGGCGAAGCCGCAAACGCTACAGATTCGACGAAGTCGAATCCACGTAGCGACGACGACCACGGGCCAAATAGGACCCCTTAACCAGCTTCTAGGGCGTCGGCTATTGTGCCGACGTCGCCGTCGACCGCGAACTCGGCCAGCTCTTCGGGTGGGATGTCGGCAACGTGTTGGATCGAGCCGGTGATGCGGCGCGTCGAGTCGTTTATCGTCAGCAAGGTCACTTCGACTTCTTGGCCGGGACTATATTGCAGGCTCGGCTCGAACTCGCCCTTGGGCACCATGGCAAGCACGCCGGGAATAATCTCGACCAGCAGGTAGTTCGGCGTAACCTTCACGACTTGCGCGATCAGCCGCTGCCCCTCGACCAACTGCTCCGCATGCTCGACCCATGGATCGGGCAGCGCATGCTTGAGGGACAGCGAAACCTTCTTCGCATCGGGATCGAATTTCATCACTTCGACCGACACGATGTCGCCGATCTTGACGACCTCCGATGGATGCTTGATGCGCGCATAGGAGAGTTCGCTATTGTGAATGAGCCCATCGATGCCGCCCAGATCGACGAACGCGCCGAACTCGGCCAGACGCACGACGACGCCTTCGCGGATCTGTCCGACGGACAGGTTGCCGAGCAGTTCAGATTTCTTGGCGTTGAGCTCCTCTTCGAGAACCAGACGCTGCGAAAGCACGACGCGATGGCGCTTGTGGTCGAGATCGATCACTTTAAGGCGCAGATGCTTGCCGACGAGCTCATCGAGATTGCCGACGGGCTGCCGCCGGATCTGCGAGGCCGGCACGAAACCGCGCATGCCGAGATCGACCAGGACGCCGCCCTTGACGACTTGCGTGACGGTCGCTTCGATCACCTCATCGTTCTCGTGCGCCGCGATCACTTTTTCCCACGTTTTGAGCGCGCGAGCGCGCCGTTCGCTCAGGAAGAGTGTGCCTTCCTCGTCGATGCGGTGGATCATCACCTCGAGCTTATCGCCGACGCGCAGTTCCTTCGGCTCGATCGCAAGCGAAAGCTCGCGGAAGCTCAAAAAGCCTTCGGATTTTCCGCCGATATCGACCAGCAATTCGTCCTGATATTTGGCGACGATCACGCCGGTGAGAACTTGGCCCTCATCGAGGACTTTGAGGCTCTCTTCATACATGCGCTGTTCGAGCGCGAGCTGGTCTTCGAGTTCTTCGGTTCCTTGAGCGGAAGCGATGTCGGTTGTCGTAATGTGGATCCCCTTTACGCGTGCGCCGAATCGAGTCGTTCGGTCGCACTCCCACGCAATGCGCGGTTCCCCGGTCGTGCCGGAGCGGTCGTTTCGCGTTCCTGGCGGCTACCCGGAAGCGCAGGCTTTAGTTATCGTGCGGTTGGTTCGCGTTTCTTCGTGACGTGACCCGGAAGCGCGCAGTTTCGCGACTCTCGCGACGTTATCGTTGGCAGGTCCGGCACCACCAGGTACCGCGCCCGGCAAGAACCGTTCGGACGATCGGCCGCTCACAGCGCGAGCAGCCGTGACCGCGCTTCCCATAGACGTCGAGGGCGTTTTGAAAGCCCCCGCGCGCCCCTTGTTCGTCGACGTAGTCGTCGATGCTCGTACCCCGCATCTCGATCGCGCGCCGGAGCACGGTCTGAATCGAGACGAGGAGCCGTTGGCGGGCCGCCTTCGAGAGCGTTCCAGCGGGGCGAGACGGACGAATCCGAGCCTCCCAGAGCGCTTCGCAAGCGTAAATATTTCCGATTCCCGCAATGCGGCGCTGGTCGAGCAAAAACACTTTGATGGGAGTCGTTCGCCCGGCCAACAGACCCGAAAACCGTTCGAATGAAAGCTCAGTCGAAAGGGGTTCGAGACCAACCTCGGAAGCCCACTCCTCTTCCGGTTCGAACAGGCGCATCCTGCCGAATCGCCGCACGTCGGCGAAACACAACCGGGTGCCGTCTTCGAAGCTCAGCAGCACGTTCGTGTAGGGTTCGGGCTCCGTGGTTCCCGCCGGCTGCACGATCAGCCGCCCGGTCATCCGCAGATGAACGACGAGCTGCCGCCGCGAGGCCAGCGCAAAAACCACAAATTTACCGCGCCGGCTAACCGCCGCGATGCGCTCCCCGGCAATCGCACGTACGAACCGGGGGGGCTCGGGCGACACGACCGGACGCAGCACGCTCGCCGAGTCGACCGTCTTGCCGACCATCGCGTTCGCCAGACCGCACGCAATCGTTTCGACTTCCGGAAGCTCGGGCACGCCGACTCCTTATAACCGCCGTACGGGTCCGAAAAGTTCCACCGCGAACATGGTGATGATGGTCCGTTGCCCGGCGTACGTGTTGCTCACGGCGTTTTCGCTTGGCCTGTCCCTTTGCTCAGCCGAATCGGCCCTGGCGCTCCGTCCACCTCCGGGAAGTCTCAAATTTCCCGGAACGGCGAAACTCGGGCCGATCGCCGTCCGAGAACCGTTCGCCGTCGTAAACTGGGACGGCATCCTCGAAAGCTCGCACAGTCGCGGCCAGTTGCTCTACCGGCGCTATGCTTTCGGCTGGCAACTCCTCGACATCGAAGAAGGCCGCTTACGGCCCTGCGACCTCAGGGCGTTTGGTGTCCCTGCAGGAGTGCTCACCTCTTTACTCCGTAACGGTGGCGACGCCGGAGCGAACTCATCGCCTTGTCCCGCAACTCGCGGACGATTTGCGGTCTCCGTCGATGAAGAAGCGATTCGCGCGCTGATGCAGCAACAGCGCGAATCGGTTCCTCGCGTCGTCGTGTCGGACGGCTATGCGGTAGCGGCTTGGTCGGGCGCGGGCGGCGGTTCGGACCTGTTCCGGAAGTCGCGCGGGCGTTGGGTCAAAGTCGGCGGCGGCGGCGGCGTGATCGACGCCTGTTACGTGGAGTCGTTCGGCGCTTCGCCGCAGATCGCGCACAAATTAATGTCGATGTTATATGGCGGCGACGCGGCCTGGCGTGACCGTTTGTCACGCATCGATAATTGCGGGAAACCTTGACCGCGGCGGCGACAGCGCGTACGCACCTCGCAGCGGACGCGTGTCGTGTGACACTTCCTATCGTCTCGCGTCGCTTGCCGCGCTTCATGCGCCGCCGAAATTGCCAAAGAGCACGCAGGATCACGCCGTACCAAATATTGTCGGTGCGCTGGTAAATGTAGCCGAAGATGAGCCCGGGCGCGACGCGCTGATCGCTTCAAATGCAATACGTGGTAACGGTGTGCTCGTCAACAGTAGAAGGACGTGCATGGCAGCGAACAGCAGCGCAGCGGCAAGCGTGCTGCCTCGGAAACCGACGATCCTCCATACCCCCAAACGTGTCTTTGCCAACGCAGTCTGCATCGCGCCGCGGAAGACCATTTCTTCACAAACCGGCCCGAGCGTAACGACAATAGCCAGCTGCAAGCGGTATGCCTAGAGTGCGCGCCGAACTCCCCTTGCACGTAGGCTGCCGCCGCAGCGTACCGGCCGCGATGCCGATCCACCACCATCCCGCACGCACTGTTTGCGTGAAACTGCTCAGAACAAACCGCGGACGTCCCCTACGGCGCAAGCACAGGACGAGCGTCAGGATGGCCGCGTACGGTCGTACGATCACGGCGGCGAGCGTCGCCGCGGATGGATGCGCAGTAGCGCGATACATGAGCAGTGCGGCGCCCTGCACGAGAACGAAACCTGCGAACACAACCGAAGCGTCGCAAAGACCTTGACTGGCGGCGCGGGGGGCAGCACCGCGGAAACGGGGACGCTCACGATCCTCCTCGGCTGCGTTTCCCAATCGAAAATAGAGCGAGTGCGAGCTCCACGTGGTCGCCGTCGCGGTCCGGCGCGTCGGCATAGCTCTCCACCATTTTCAAAAGCGTCGCTCGCAGTTCGGTAGTCGCGCCGGCGTCAGCCGCAGAAAACCGCGCGACACGAAGTCGTCGGTTTGATGCGGAGATGCTTTACGGACGCGCAGGTCGCGGCCGACGGCGTCGACGATCACCGCTCGTGCATCGGCGATGGCTTCGGGCGAGTCTTTGGAGAAGAGGCCGGGATCAACGCGAAAGTGACGCGCGACGGCGCGATACGCGCGCTCGACGTTCCACGAGACGGTTTCTTCCGCCACGACGCGGATGAAGCCGTGCTGCTCGAGGAGCTCGATGCGGTAGTACAGTCTGGTTCGCGCGATGCCGAAACGCTCGCAGATTTCGCGCACCGTCAGCGGCTCATCCATTAAAAGCATGACGATGCGGTGGCGCTGTGAGTCGCTGATTACCTTTTAAGCGCCTCTATACCAGGAATTGGCTAAGTCGTCTCAATGTTGTCGTCTACGATTCGCACAATCGGTTCATACCATTTTGAATCGCTACGCACTGTACCGCGGGTGACGGGGTGACGGGGTGACGGGGATCACGACTTCGTCGAATCTCTTGCGTTCGGCCTGCGGCCGGTCCGCCCATCATTAGTCAGCGATGCAGGCTGTGATTCGGGACCGGATGGCGGCTAGCTCCGCGGCGGTCACATGGGACGGCGTCTCGGCCAAGCGGGCGTGCGAGACGCATTGGACGTTCCAGGCCAAGGCATAGCTCGGCTTCGTACAGCCGTTCTCCGGCGTCGGCGGGATGCTTACCGAGGCGCCGTCAATGGCGAGCGCGGCTTCGCCGGTGAGCGGCACGACGATTTCGAAGGGCAGGCCGCTTCCAAAGACGCGAGGGGAACCGGCTATGATGCCGGGTCTCTGCTTGTTCGGTTCGCCGGAAGCGGACAGCGCGTCGCGCCAATTGACCTTGACGATCTGCCCAGGAGTCATTCCTAAACCGTGATGCCGGGAAAAAAGTCGGCTGGTTCATCGTCCCAACCGTCGGGATGGGCGCGCAGGTACGCCACGGCGCGCTCGACGCCGGCGCGCGTCCGCTCGGCTAGCGTCTCGGCCGCCCACCGTTCGAGGATGGCTCGCGCCAGCGCGGAGGCGCCGGCGGCATCATGCGTGCCCGCAGCTTCGGCCAGTACGCGCCGCGTCTCCGAGTCTAACCTGACGGAGAGGGTCCCAGTCACTGCCACACGGGAATAGTAACACAGCAGGCGCAGTGCAGCAAGTGCAAATCAAGGTCAGACCGCAGTGGAGCTGACGCTCGCTCTTACATCCACCGCGGCGAGGTGTTCGAGGTCTTTTCGCGTTCGGCCGTCGGTCTATCCGAGCGTCTCGTCCGTCGGAACAGGGCCCGATAGAACCGGCGCTGCTCATTCGGTCGCTTGCAGCGGCGGTAGTTGGAGGTGCGTGCCGACGGCGATGTGGTCGCGGGCGGCGTCGCCGGAGCGGAGTTCGATCACGTAGCGGCCCTGGCCACGGCGGCGGGCCACCTTGTCGTCGGCGGTGTCGAGCGTGGCGGCGGGGACGTTGGCGAAGACGTTGCGGACCGTACCGTCGGCGGCCACCCACAGCATGTCGAGCGGCGTGACGGTGTTCTTCATCCAGAACTCCCAATTGCTGTCTTGGGGGAACACGAAGATCATGCCGGCGTCCGGCCGCAGCGCGGTGACGCACATCAAGCCACGTTCGCGAGAACGAGAGTCGGCGGCGACGGCTAGGGTCAGCGGCGTTGCTGCCCCAGTAATCG